>CAURES010000042.1:0-14049 GCA_963523725.1 uncultured Streptococcus sp. | reverse complement strand
GGTGGCCAATTAAGTACGGTTGAATATCGTTCAAGCAGAGCTGAAACAAGATCTAGTGTGAGAACGAGTCAATCTGAGACTCCTCAAAATCCTGCAACAGCTCCTGAGAGTCAAAATGAGGACTTGAATAGTCTCCTTCAAGAATTGTACGCCTTGCCACTTAGCCAACGTCATGTGGAGTCTGATGGCTTGGTGTTTGACCCAGCACAGATTACAAAACGTACAGCAAATGGTGTGGCAGTGCCTCACGGGGATCATTTCCATTTCATTCCTTATTCGCAAATGTCTGCATTGGAAGAAAAATTGGCTCGAAATCTACCAATTGGAGGTCAGCCAATTCAAAGTCATGCTGATAATACGAAGCCAAGCAGTACAGATAAACCAAGTTCAACACCAAGTTCACCGATTAAACCAAACTTTAATCTCAATACGCAGGCACCAAATCGAGGAACTGGAGGCGCTTATACAACGGATGATGGGTATGTCTTTAGTCCGACAGATGTGATTGAAGATACAGGTGACGCTTTTGTTGTACCGCACGGCAATCATTTCCACTATATACCTAAGAGTGATTTATCAGCAGGAGAATTGGCTGCAGCCCAAGCCTATTGGAATGGGAAGCAGGGCTCACATTCTTCTACAAGCTCAAGTAAACCAATTAGTGATAATGCTAAACCAGCCCAACCAAGTTTGACAGAGAGTCCAAACCTGACTGTCACCCCAACTTATCATCAAAATCAAGGAGAAGACATTTCAACACTTTTAAGTGAATTGTATGCCAAACCTTTATCAGAACGACATGTAGAATCGGATGGCTTAGTCTTTGATCCGGCCCAAATCATCAAACGTACTGCAAATGGTGTCGCAGTGCCTCACGGAGACCATTATCACTTTATCCCTTATTCACAAATGTCTGATTTAGAGCAGAAGATTGCAAGAATGATTCCACCTCATTATGGTTCAAGTAATAGGTTGCCATCGAAACCAAATCCAATCCCTGCTCCAGAGCCTACCCCAGTACCAAGTCCACAACCTGTACCCAATCCTCAACCAGCTCCAAGCAATCCAATTGATGGAAAATTGGTGAAACAGGCGGTTCGAAAAGTAGCTGATGGTTATGTCTTTGAAGGGAATGGAACCTCGCGTTATATCTCTACTAAGGAGCTTTCAGCAGAAACTGTTATAGCCATTGATAATAAACTTGCCAAACAAGAAAGTTTGTCTCATGTGTTAGGAGCTAAGAAAAGTACCATCCCTTCTAGTGATCAAGAATTTTACAACAAGGTTTATGATTTACTAGCAAAAGTTCATCAAAATTTGATTTCTAATAAAGGGCGCCAAGCTGATTTTGAAACTTTGGATACATTTTTGGAACGTCTTAATGATGTCTCAAGTGATAAGGTCAAGTTAGTTGATGATATTCTTACCTTCCTAGCGCCAATTACCCATCCAGAGCGACTTGGCAAACCAAATGCTCAAATTGCTTATACGGACGATGAAATTAAATTAGCGAAATTAGCAGGTAAGTATACAACAGAAGATGGCTATATCTTTGATCCTCGTGACATAACTAGCGATGAAGGCGATGCCTATGTAACTCCACATATGACTCATAGTCATTGGATTAAGAAAGAAAGTTTGTCTGAAGCTGAAAGGGCAGCAGCTCAGGCTTATGCTAAAGAGAAAGGTTTGACGCCTCCTTCAACAGATAATCAGGGTTCAGGAAATACTGAGGTTAAAGGAGTAGAAGCAATCTATAATAAAGTGAAAGCAGCTAAAAAGGTTCCACTTGATCATATTCCTTACAATCTACAACATACTGTTGAAGTTAAAAATGGTAGCTTAATTATACCTCATTACGACCATTACCATAACATTAAATTTTCTTGGTTTGACGAAGGACTATATGAGGCACCTAAAGGTTATAGCCTTGAGGATCTTTTTGCGACTGTAAAATATTATGTTGAACATCCAAATGAACGCCCTCACTCAGATAATGGTTGGGGAAATGCCAGCGACCATGTTCGTAAAAATAAGGCAGACCAAGACAGTAAACCTGATGAAGATAAGGAACATGATGAAGTAAGTGAGCCAACTCGCCCTGAATCTGATGAAAAAGAGAATCACGCAGGTTTAAACCCTTCAGTAGATAATCTTTATAAACCGAGCACTGATGAAGACGAGACAGAGGGAGTTGCTAACGATACAACAGACGAAGCTGAAGTCCCTCAAGTAGAGACTGAAAAAGTAGAAGCCAAACTCAAAGAAGTAGAAGCTTTACTTGATAAAGTAACGGATGCTAGCTTGAAAAACAATGTGACAGAGAGCCTAGCTGGTTTACGAAATAATCTGAGTCTCCAAACCATGGATAATAATGGCATCATTGCAGAAGCAGAGAAATTACTTGCTTTGTTAAAAATGTAGTGAGTCAGTTATGACGAAACCAGAAGCATAAATTTATCCTGTTAAATTAAAATGATGTAAGAGTCAGTAGCAATACTGGCTTTTATTTGTCTTGCTCCGTAAGGTTCAGGCTAACTAAACCACCTGATTTTTTGGAGGCTTTGGATTCATTTAGGAGAAATCAATCTATATCCAAGGTTAGTAACTTAATTATAGGTCTTCCTTTGTTAGAGAAGATAATGGTAAAAGGGTAGGGGGTAATTGATTTTACAGTTTAGGATGTTTTGATGACAATTTATGATTTGAAGAGTATATTTTGAAAAGATATTCTATACTAAACTTGTTATGCAGTTAAGTAAACCATTATATTCAATAATCTAGCCAAGGAAAACAGAGGATTTAAGATGAAAAAACGGACTATTCAAATTTTACTAGCATTGTCCTTAATTTTTTACAAATCAACTTGGTTTTGGAGGCTTTTCAATCATCTCGCAAAGTCCTATCTACCAGCAAGTCGTGAGTTTTTTCAGATTCTACTTTTGCTGGAAAGTGGTGTTCTTTTGTCAGCAGTCATCTATCTACTAGTTTTTGCAGGAAAGAAGACTTTTCATTTCAAGTGGCATTTGAGGTACTTTATCTACCTTATACTGGGCTACATCATTTTGTATATGTCGGACTTCCTCTTGTCTTATTTCATACCCTCGTCTTCAAATCAAATTTCTTTGAATGAAACGATAGAGATGATGGGGCGACAGGAATTACCCTATTTCTTGCTAATAGCTTGCTTCATCGGCCCTATTGCTGAGGAGTTGATTTATCGCGGTGTGCTTATGACAACCTTTTTCAAAAACTCGCCTTGGTACGGAGATGTCTTGCTTTCTGCTATTATTTTCGGTTATATTCATATCAATTTCGCTTTAACTCCTCTTGCTTTTTTCATTTATGCTAGCGGAGGGCTTATTTTGGCTCTATTGTATCGCATGACAAAAAATCTCTATTATCCAATACTAGTTCACATTCTCATCAATATCACTGCCTTCTGGAATGTGTGGTTACTCCTATTTTCAGGAAGTTAGCTTACTAAAACAATGTCGGAACTTTCCGGCATTTTCTTTTCAACGAATGAACAAGAACTGATTATTTTCAGACTTGGCTGGCTAATCATGGTATAATAAAAGGTAACGAAAAATTCCAACGAGGCTGAGATGAAATTACTTTATACTGATATTCGGACTTCTTTGACTGAAATTCTAACCAGAGAGGCGGAGGAGCTGGTTGCTGCTGGCAAGCGAGTCTTCTACATCGCTCCCAACTCTCTTTCTTTTGAAAAGGAACGCGCCGTGCTGGAATGCTTGTTCCAGCAGGCTTCTTTTGCGATTACCGTCACGCGCTTTGCGCAAATGGCTCGTTACCTGATTTTGAATGATTTGCCTGCTAAGACCAGTCTAGATGACATCGGTCTTGGGATGGCCTTTTACAAATGCCTTGCTGAACTTGATCCTAAGGACTTACGTGTTTATGGAGCTATCAAGCAGGATCCTCAATTTATCCAGCAGTTGATTGATCTTTACCACGAGATGACGACTGCTCAAATGAGTTTTTTGGACTTGGAGAGTTTGACGGATGAGGACAAGCGAGCCGATTTACTCTTGATTTTTGAGAAGGTAACGGCCTATCTTAACCAAGGGCAGTTATCTCAGGGAAGTCAGTTGTCCCATTTGATTGAGGCTATTGAGAATGACAAGGTAAGTAGTGATTTTACTCAAATCGCTTTGGTTATTGATGGATTTACTCGTTTTTCTGCTGAGGAAGAGCGAATTGTGGACCTACTTCATGGCAAGGGAGTTGAGATTGTCATTGGGGCTTACGCTAGTAAGAAAGCTTATACCAGTCCATTCGCTGAAGGCAATCTCTATCAAGCCAGTGTGGAGTTTCTCCATCATCTGGCCTCTAAATACCAAACACCTGCTCTGGATTGTTCTCAAACTCATGAGCAGATGGATAGTTTTGACAAGGCATCTCGTTTGTTGGAGTCTTCTTATGACTTTTCAGAACTCGCTTTGGATGTCGATGAGAAAGACCGTGAAAACTTACAAATCTGGTCTTGCTTGACGCAAAAAGAAGAGTTAGAGTTGGTAGCCCGTAGCATTCGTCAGAAATTACATGAAAATCCAGACCTGAGTTACAAGCATTTCCGTATTCTCTTGGGGGATGTAGCTTCTTATCAATTATCTCTAAAAACGATTTTTGACCAGTATCAGATTCCTTTCTATCTTGGTAGAAGCGAATCCATGGCTCATCATCCCTTGACACAGTTTGTCGAATCTATTTTAGCTTTAAAACGCTACCGTTTCCGTCAGGAGGATTTGATAAACCTTCTTAGAACAGGTTTGTATACCGACCTTAGTCAGGCTGATATTGATGCTTTTGAGCAATATATCCGTTATCTTGGTATCAATGGCTTACCAGCCTTTCAGCAAACCTTTACCAAATTCCACCATGGAAAATTTAATCTGGAACGTTTAAATGCTCTTCGTCCGCGTATTTTAACACCTCTTGAAACCCTCTTTGCCAGTCGAAAACAAAAGGCTGAAAATCTCTTGCAAAAGTGGAACTCTTTTCTAAAAGAAGGAGAGGTGACCAAGCAGTTACAAGATTTGACAGCCACCATGGAAGCTGTAGAACAGGAAAGACAAGCTGAAGTTTGGAAGGCTTTCTGTCATGTTTTAGAACAATTTGCGACTGTTTTTGCTGGTTCACAGGTTAGTCTAGAGGACTTCCTAGCCTTACTCCATTCTGGAATGAGCCTATCCCAATACCGTACCATTCCAGCAACAGTGGACACTATCCTAGTGCAGAGTTACGATTTGATTGCGCCCTTAACGGCTGACTTTGTCTACGCCATTGGGCTAACTCAGGACAATTTACCAAAAATCGCGCAAAATACCAGTCTTTTGACAGACGAAGAAAGACAGAGCTTAAACCAAGCGACAGAAGATGGGGCGCAATTGCTGATTGCCAGCAGTGAAAATCTCAAGAAAAATCGCTATACTATGCTTTCTTTGGTCAATTCTGCTCGTAAGCAGTTGGTCTTGTCAGCTCCAAGCCTTTTTAACGAAAGTGAAAGCAAGGAATCAGCTTATCTTCAAGAGCTAGTCCATTTTGGATTTAGCAGGAAAGAGAAGAGGATGAATCACAAAGGGCTGTCTAAGGAGGATATGGGGTCATATCACAGTCTTTTGTCCAGTCTGGTTGCCTATCACCAGCAGGGCGAGACGAGTGAGACTGAGCAAAATTTGACCTTTATTAAAGTTCTGGCGCGTGTCATGGGAAAAAAACTAGACCAGCAAGGTCTGGAAAATCCAGCCCTTCCAACAAGCCCAAGCAGTAAGCCCCTGACCAAGGATACCTTGCAGGCTCTCTATCCAGCTGACAAGGAATTTTACCTGTCTACGTCTGGTTTGACGGAGTTTTATCGAAACCAATACAGTTATTTCCTCCGCTACGTTTTAGGCTTGCAAGAGGAATTACGTCTACGTCCTGATGCCCGCAGTCACGGAAATTTCTTGCACCGTATTTTTGAACGTGCCTTGCAGTTGTCTGATGAAGATTCCTTTGACCAACGTCTAGAACAAGCTATTCAAGAAACCAGTCAAGAACGGGAATTTGAGGCTATTTATCAGGAAAGTTTGGAAGCCCAGTTTACCAAAGAAGTTTTGCTTGATGTTGCACGGACGACTGGTCACATTCTCCGACACAATCCAGCCATCGAAACCATCAAAGAGGAAGCGAATTTCGGTGGGAAAGAGCAGGCCTTTATTCAATTGGACAATGGACGCAGTGTCTTTGTACGAGGCAAGGTTGACCGGATTGACCGTTTGAAAGCTGATGGGGCGATAGGAGTGGTAGACTACAAATCCAGTCTGACTCAGTTCCAGTTTCCTCATTTCTTTAATGGGCTCAATTCCCAGTTGCCAACTTATCTAGCTGCCTTAAAAAGAGAAGGGGAGCAGAACTTTTTCGGTGCCATGTACTTGGAAATGGCAGAGCCTGTCCAATCTCTGATGGCCGTTAAAAGTCTGGCAGGTGCAGTAGTAGAAGCCAGCAAGTCTATGAAATACCAAGGACTCTTTTTAGAAAAAGAAAGCAGTCATTTGGGCGAATTTTACAATAAAAACAAGGCCAATCAGCTGACAGATGAGGAATTCCAGCTCCTACTGGACTACAATGCCCACCTTTATAAGAAAGCAGCTGAGAAGATTTTAGAAGGTCAGTTCGCCATTAACCCTTATACTGAAAATGGCAGAAGTATTGCACCGTATGTTCAGCAACACCAAGCCATCACAGGATTTGAAGCCAATTACCACTTGGGCCAAGCCCGTTTCCTAGAAAAGTTGGACTTAGCTGATGGCAAGCGTCTGGTCGGAGAAAAACTCAAGCAAGCTTGGTTTGAAAAAATAAGAGAGGAGTTGAATCGATGAAGCCTATTCCCTTTTTAACTGAGAAGGAAATTCAAAAATTGCAAGAAGCAGAAGCGAATTCGAGCAAGGAACAGAAGAAAACTGCCGAACAAATTGAAGCCATCTACACTTCTGGTCAAAATATCCTTGTCTCAGCGTCTGCTGGTTCTGGGAAGACTTTTGTCATGGCCGAGCGTATTCTGGACCAATTAGCGCGTGGTGTCGAAATTTCTCAACTCTTTATCTCAACCTTTACCGTCAAGGCTGCCACAGAGCTTAAAGAACGTTTGGAGAAAAAAATCAGCCAACAAATCCAAGAAAGTAGCGATATTGACCTCAAACAACACTTGGGTCGCCAGTTGGCAGACCTACCCAACGCTGCCATCGGAACCATGGACTCTTTCACACAAAAATTCCTTGGCAAACATGGCTATCTGATTGATATTGCGCCTAATTTCAGGATTTTACAAAACCAGAGCGAGCAACTTCTTCTAAAAAATGAAGTCTTTCATGAGGTCTTTGAAGCCCATTACCAAGGTAAACAGAAAGAGACCTTTAGTCATTTGCTGAAAAACTTTGCTGGACGTGGAAAAGATGAACGGGGGCTGCGTCAGCAAGTCTATAAAATTTATGACTTCCTCCAATCCACCAGCAACCCTCAAAAGTGGCTGAGTGAATATTTCTTAAAAGGCTTTGAAAAAGCTGATTTTACCAGTGAAAAAGAAAAACTAACTGAGAAAATCCAGCAAGCCCTTTGGGATTTGGAAAGCTTTTTCCGTTATCATCTGGATAATGATGCCAAGGAATTTGCAAAGGCTGCTTATCTAGAGAATGTTCAGTTAGTTCTGGATGAAATTGGCTCCTTAAATCAAGAGTCCGATAGTCAGGCTTATCAGGCAGTACTTGCACGTGTTGTCGCCATTTCAAAAGAGAAAAACGGCCGAGCTCTGACTAATGCCAGCCGTAAGGCTGATTTGAAGCCACTAGCTGATGCCTACAACGAAGAGAGAAAGACCCAGTTTGCTAAACTAGGACAACTGTCAGACCAGATAACCATTCTCGACTATCAAGAACGTTATCATGGAGACACATGGGAACTAGCTAAGACTTTCCAAACCTTCATGAGTGATTTTGTGGAAGCTTATCGTCAGCGTAAACGCCAGGAAAATGCCTTTGAATTCGCTGATATCAGCCATTACACCATTGAGATTTTAGAGAATTTCCCACAAGTTCGTGAGGGTTATCAGGAACGTTTCCACGAAGTCATGGTCGATGAGTATCAGGATACCAACCACATTCAAGAACGAATGCTGGAATTACTTTCTAATGGACACAATCGTTTTATGGTGGGAGATATCAAGCAGTCCATCTACCGTTTCCGTCAGGCAGACCCGCAGATTTTCAATGAAAAATTCCAACGCTATGCGCAAAATCCACACGAAGGCAAGCTGATTTTGCTTAAGGAAAATTTCCGTAGTAGTTCAGAAGTTCTGTCAGCAACCAATGATGTTTTTGAACGCCTTATGGACCAAGAGGTCGGCGAAATCAACTATGATAACATGCACCAGCTTGTTTTTGCTAATAGCAAACTGACTCCTAATACTGAGAACAAGGCTGAATTTCTCCTCTACGACAAGGACGACACAGGTGAGGAAGAAGAGAGCCAAGCTGACACTAAACTGACTGGTGAAATGCGCCTGGTCATCAAGGAAATCCTTAAACTTCATCAGAAAAAAAGTATTGCCTTTAAAGAAATTGCCCTTCTGACCTCCAGTCGCAGTCGTAATGACCAGATTCTTCTCGCCCTGTCTGAGTACGGGATTCCCGTTAAAACCGACGGAGAGCAAAACAATTATCTCCAATCCCTAGAAGTGCAAGTCATGCTAGACACCCTTCGTGTCATTCACAATCCCCTGCAAGACTATGCCTTGGTTGCCCTTATGAAGTCTCCAATGTTTGGATTTGACGAAGACGAGTTAGCACGCTTGTCCCTTCAGAAAGCAGAGGATAAAGTCCAAGAAAATCTCTATGAGAAACTGGTCAATGCACAAAAAATGGCAAGTAGTCAAAAAGGCTTGATTCACACGGCTCTAGCTGAGAAACTAAAGCAATTCATGGATATCTTAGCTTCTTGGCGCTTGTATGCCAAAACCCACTCCCTATATGACCTGATTTGGAAGATTTATAACGACCGTTTTTATTATGATTATGTTGGAGCTTTGCCAAATGGTCCTGCTAGACAGACCAATCTCTATGCCCTAGCTTTGAGAGCAGATCAATTTGAAAAGAGCAATTTCAAAGGCTTGTCACGTTTTATTAGCATGATTGACAATATCCTAGAATCCCAGCACGATTTGGCAAGCGTGGCCGTCGCACCGCCAAAAGATGCAGTAGAGCTCATGACCATTCACAAGAGTAAAGGGCTAGAGTTTCCTTACGTCTTTATTCTCAATATGGATCAAGATTTCAACAAGCAAGACACCATGTCAGAAGTCATTCTCAGTCGTAAAAATGGACTAGGTGTCAAGTATATTGCCAAGATAGATACAGGAGCAGTGGAAGCCCACTACCCTAGAACCATCAAACTCTCTATTCCTAGCCTGACCTATAGGCAAAATGAGGAAGAACTGCAGCTGGCAAGCTACTCAGAGCAGATGCGCCTTCTTTATGTTGCCATGACACGGGCTGAGAAAAAGCTCTATCTTGTCGGTAAGGGGTCTCGTGAAAAGCTGGAAGCCAAGGAATACCCAGCAGCTAAAAATGGAAAACTAAATAGCAACACTAGACTTCAAGCCAAGAATTTCCAAGATTGGATTTGGGCTATCAGTAAAGTATTTGCCAAGGATCATCTCAACTTTAGCTATCGTTTTGTTGGTGAAGATCAGTTGACCAGAGAAGCTATCGGAGAGTTGGAAAACAAGAGCCCTCTCCAAGATAGCTCTCAAGCAGATAACCGTCAGTCAGAAACCATCAAAGAAGCCCTTGAAATGCTGAAAGAAGTAGAAGTATATAATACTCTTCACCGCGCAGCTATTGAACTTCCTAGTGTTCAAACCCCAAGTCAAATCAAGAAATTCTACGAACCAGTTATGGATATGGAAGGTGTCGAGATTGCAGGTCAAGGCCAGTCAGTAGACAAGAAAATCAACTTTGATTTGCCAGATTTTTCAACCAAAGGAAAGGTAACAGGAGCTGAGATTGGTAGTGCTACCCACGAACTCATGCAGAGAATCGACCTCAGTCAGCAACCAACACTTGCTAGCCTGACAGAAACTCTCAAACAAGTTCAAACCAGCCAAGCTGTCAGGGAAAAAATTAATCTTGCCAAAATTCTTACATTCTTTGACACAGCACTTGGTCAGGAAATTCTCGCTAATACCAACCATCTCTATCGTGAGCAACCTTTCTCCATGCTCAAACGAGACCAAAAGAGTCAGGAAGACTTCGTTGTCCGTGGTATCCTTGATGGATATCTGCTTTATGAGGACAGAATTATTCTGTTCGACTATAAGACAGACCGCTATGATGATCCAAGTCAACTCATAAACCGCTATCGTGGTCAGTTAGCCCTATACGGAGAGGCTTTATCTCGAGCCTATTCGATTGAAAATATTGAAAAATACTTGATTTTACTCGGTAAAGACGAGGTTCAAGTTGTAAAAGTATAATCTAGAAAGGAGACCTCATGACACTTCCAGTTAGAAAATCCCTGCACGATGCTGTTTTACAGGCTTCAAAAGCTGATACTTGGGAACAAGCTACCAAGGAATGGAATGAAGTTTCCTTGATTTTTAACGGTATCGGCCGTAGCAATTGTGTCTGTGGGAATGCCATCAAGTACGCTTACGAACTCTTTAACGGTGTCACAGGTCAACGCCTCTTTCCGATTGGTAGTGATTGTGTTCGACATTTTCATCGATTGTCCCTTGACCAGAAACTAGAAGAGGAAGAAAAACTGCTCAGAAAGATTGAAAATCTGACCAGAAAAGTCCATAAAAAGGAAAAAATCAAGGTCAATAAAAGTGACTTTGACGAGCGACTTCTAAAATGGCTCTGGGAAAAAGGTGTTTTCAAACCCAATCGCGGTAATCAATTTGCGCCTGAGAGAGACTACCAGCTCTTCCTAGAAGTCTTTCAGGGAGGAAGTTGGACCAAGGCGGAGCCAAAGAAAAAGGATCGGATGGAAGAAGTCCTTGAAAAGTGTATCAAACCCTTTTTACTTGGAAAACCAGATGACCAACTCTACCTTGTCAAGCTAGGTAAGGAGAAAATTGACTACGAACAAGAACTCCGTATCCAGGCAGAGAAAGAGCGCAAGAAGAGGGATAAAATCGCCAAGCAATATGCAGACAATCTAGTCCTAGCCATGGGCCCAGCAGAGCGTGCCTATCAAGACTACTTTGGCTTTACAGAAACCCTGACTCAAGAAGAACGCAAGTGGGAGAAAATTCTTTTTGGTAAAAATCGAACAGAACGGGCTATCAAGGCCAAACAATACCAAAAAGAGCTGGAAAAAGACCAACGAATTGCTAGTCAGGATCCAATTGAAAGAAAGCAGAAGCAGACATGGCTCCTCAATTCCTATTTTCGTGAGCTTCCTGAAGAAAAATCCCGATTTGCCCGGCTCTTATTAGAATATCGAAAGAGTGGAGAAGTGCCTTTTTCTACTGAATATCTGTCAGACCATCTCATCGACTTTTTCTATAAAATGAAAGCTTTGGAGTTTGAAATCGCACCAGAACAAGTCCGAGATTTTCTAAAAGAAAGCCTTCAGGCAGATCATCTATCCTCAGCACAAGAAAGCTGGATAGAAGGCATTCTCCTCAACTGCATCAAACCATTTTTAGAACGATTGCTAATATAAGTAACACCTACCGTGGAAATTTCATGGTAAGTTACATTTTATCCAAAAAGAGAAAATAGGAAATGGCAAACCCTGCTCCTTCGTATTTTATATATAAAACAAAGTATGAAAGCGTAACTCAATTTTAAGACTTTTTGGTAAATTAAGAGTATAATTAAAGTGTGATGCCTTTTTTATAGATAATACACTAATATATTAAAGGTCTTCGTAACATAAATATAAATTTTATTTCAAGGAGGAATCATGGAAAAGTATTTTGGTGAAAAACAGCAGCGTTTTTCATTTAGAAAATTATCAGTAGGACTTGTATCTGCAACGATTTCAAGTTTATTTTTTATGTCTGTATTAGGTAGTTCATCTGTAGAAGCTCAAGAGACTAAAGGTGTTCACTATAGATATGTGACAGAGTCAGAGTTATCATCAGAAGACAAGAAGCAGCTTGTCTATGATATTCCGGCATACACGGAGAATGATGATGAAACTTATTATCTTGTTTATAAATTAAATTCTCAAAATCAACTGGGAGAATTGCCAAATACTGGAAGCAAGAATGATATGCAAACCTTGGTTGCTGGTGCTAGCTTAGCTGCTCTGGGAATTTTAATTTTTGCCGTTTCAAAGAAAAAAGTTAAGAATAAAACAGTATTACATTTAGTATTGGTTGCAGGAATAGGAAATGGTGTCTTAGTTTCAGCTCATGCTTTAGAAAATAATCTCTTACTGAATTACAATACTGACTATGAATTAACCTCAGGAGAAAAATTACCTCTTCCTAAAGACATTTCAGGTTACACTTATATTGGATATATCAAAGAGGGGAACATAACTTCTGAATCTAAAGTAAGCGATCAAGAGAAATCAGTAGCTACTCCCAAAACTCAACAAAAGGTGGATTATAATGTTACACCGAATTTTGTAGAGAATCCATCAACAGGACAAGCTATTCAGGAACAAACACCTGTCTCTTCAACTAAGCCGACAGAAGTTCAAGTAGTTGAAAAACCTTTCTCTACTGAATTAACGAATCCAAGAAAAGAAGAGATACAATCTTCAGATTCTCAAGAACAATTAGCAGAACATAAGAATCTAGAAACGAAGAAAGACGAGAAGGTTTCTCCAAAAGAAAGGACTGGGGTAAATACACTAAATCCACAGGATGAAGTTCTATCAGGTCAGTTGAACAAACCTGAACTCTTATATCGCGATGAAACTATAGAAACAAAAATAGATTTTCAAGAAGAAGTTCAAGAGAATCCTGATTTAGCTGAAGGAACTGTAAGAGTAAAACAAGAAGGCAAATTAGGTAAGAAAGTTGAAGTCGTTAGAGTATTCTCTGTAAATAAGGAAGAAGTTTCTAGAGAAATTATTTCAACCTCAACGACTGCGCCTGTTTTAAGAATAGTCGAAAAAGGTACTAAAAAAGCTCAAGTAATGAAGGAACAACCTAAGACTGGTGCAGAACATGGTGAGGTACAGTCTGGAGCTATTGTTGAACCCGTAGTCCAACCTGCATTACCAGAAGCAGTTGTAACAGATAAAGGTGAACCGGCAATTCAGCCAGAGTTACCAGAAGCAATTGTAAGCGATAAAGGTGAGCCAGAAGTTCAGCCAGCGTTACCAGAGGCAGTTGTAACTGAAAAAGGCGTACCAGAAGTTCAACCAGCGTTACCAGAGGCAGTCGTGACTGACAAGGGTGAGCCAGAAGTTCAACCAGAGTCGCCAGATACTGTGGTAAGTGATAAAGGTGTACCAGAAGTCCAACCAGCGTTACCAGAAGCAGTTGTAACAGATAAAGGCGAACCTGAACAGGTGGTACCGCTTCCAGAATATAAAGGACCACAAGCCGGAGCTATTGTTGAACCAGAGCAGGTAGCACCACTACCAGAATACACAGGTCCCCAGGCAGGGGCAGTAGTTGAACCTGCAATCCAACCAGAGTTACCCGAAGCAGTTGTTACAGACAAGGGTGAACCAGAAGTTCAGCCAGCGTTACCGGAAGCAGTTGTAACTGAAAAAGGCGAACCAGCAGTCCAACCAGAGCTACCGGAAGCGGTTGTGACTGACAAAGGTGAGACTGAGGTTCAACCAGAGTCGCCAGATACTGTGGTAAGTGATAAAGGTGAACCTGAACAGATAGCACCACTACCAGAATATACAGGAGTACAGGCTGGAGCGATAGTAGAACCAGAAAAAGTAGCCCCCCTACCAGAATATACAGGTGTACAAGCTGGAGCGATAGTAGAACCAGAGAAGGTAGAAGCACCGAAAGAATATACAGGAGTACAGGCTGGAGCGATAGTAGAACCAGAAAAAGTAGCCCCC
>CAURES010000041.1:0-14339 GCA_963523725.1 uncultured Streptococcus sp. | reverse complement strand
CTATTCCAAATCTGCAACGTCAAGTTTTAACATTTGCAAGAAATGTACCAATCTATCTTGAAGATGCTGACAGGGTTATTGATGATTTGGTAACCAAGCGTTTACCAGATGATTTCAGGCCTCAGTTAGAACAAGTTTTGACAAACTTCTCTAGTCAGGCTACAGTTTGGGCGAGCAAGGTTTCTTCTCAGGCGGTTAACTGGGTGAGTGCCTTTATTAGTGTGGCATCTCAAGTGATTGTTGCCTTGATTATCGTTCCTTTCATGCTCTTTTATCTCTTGCGTGATGGGAAAGGCTTGCGTCACTATTTGACCCAATTCATGCCAACGAAATTGAAAGAACCTGTTGGACAAGTTTTATCAGATGTGAATCAGCAGTTGTCCAACTATGTTCGAGGGCAAGTAACAGTGGCTATTATTGTAGCGGTAATGTTTATCATCTTCTTCAAGATCATTGGTCTACGCTATGCGGTTACGCTGGGTGTTACTGCTGGTATCTTAAATCTGGTTCCTTATCTTGGTAGCTTCTTAGCCATGCTCCCTGCTCTAGTATTGGGTTTGATTGCTGGTCCAGTCATGCTTTTGAAAGTAGTGATTGTCTTTATCGTAGAACAAACTATTGAAGGCCGTTTTGTCTCTCCATTGATTTTGGGAAGTCAATTAAACATCCATCCCATTAATGTTCTCTTTGTCTTGTTAACTTCAGGATCCATGTTTGGCATCTGGGGAGTCTTGCTCGGTATTCCGGTTTATGCCTCTGCTAAAGTTGTCATTTCAGCGATTTTTGAATGGTATAAGGTAGTCAGTGGCCTATATGAACTAGAGGGAGAGGAAGTCAAGAGTGAACAATAGTCAACAGATGTTACAGGCTTTGGAAGAGCAAGATTTAGTTAAGGCAGAACATTATTTCGTTAAAGCTTTAGAAAATGATTCGAGTGACCTTTTGTATGAATTAGCCACTTATCTAGAAGGGATTGGTTTTTATCCTCAGGCCAAGGAAATTTACCTGAAAATCGTAGAGGATTTTCCAGAGGTTAATCTCAATCTGGCAGCTATTGCTAGCGAGGATGGTCAAATCGAGGAAGCATTTGCTTATCTTGAGGAAATCCAAGCTGACAGTGACTGGTATGTGTCGGCTTTGGCTCTAAAAGCAGACCTTTACCAAATGGAAGGTTTGACAGATGTGGCGCGTGAGAAACTCCTGGAGGCTTTGACCTACTCAGAGGATCCTCTCTTGATATTGGGCTTGGCAGAGTTGGATAGTGAGTTGGAAAATTACCAAGAAGCTATTCAAGGCTATGCTCAGTTAGATAATCGTACTATTTATGAGCAAACAGGCATTTCTACCTATCAACGAATTGGCTTTGCCTATGCTCAGTTAGGGAAATTTGAAACAGCTATAGAGTTTTTAGAAAAAGCCCTGGAGTTAGAATACGATGACCTGACAGCTTTTGAGTTGGCCAGTCTTTACTTTGATCAAGAAGAATACCAAAAGGCTGTCCTCTACTTTAAGCAGATCGATACCATTTCTCCTGACTTTGAAGGCTATGAATATGGTTATAGCCAGGCCTTACATAAGGAACATCAAGTTCAAGAAGCCCTGCGTATCGCTAAGCAAGGCTTGGAGAAAAATCCTTTTGAAACAAGTCTCTTGTTAGCAGCTTCACAATTTTCTTATGAATTACATGATGCCAGTGGTGCAGAAAACTATCTCCTTACTGCTAAAGAAGATGCTGAGGATACGGAAGAAATCTTACTCCGTCTAGCAACTATTTATCTGGAGCAGGAGCGTTATGAGGATATTATAGACTTGCAAAGTGAGGAGCCAGAAAATCTCTTGACCAAGTGGATGATTGCTCGTTCCTATCAAGAAATGGACGATTTGGATACTGCCTATGAGCTTTACCAAGAGTTGGCAGTAGATTTAAAGGACAATCCAGAGTTTCTGGAACACTATATCTATCTCTTGCGTGAATTGGGCTACTTTGAGGAAGCAAAAGTCAATGCACAAGCTTACTTAAAACTGGTTCCAGATGATGTGCAAATGCAAGAATTGTTTGAGACATTGTAAGAATCCATTAGTTACAGAAAACTGCAAGTTATTACTAGAAGATAACTGCGGTTTTTTGTTTTAAGAAGGACAATTTTCAACTAATATATTCTCTTGAAAAAAGTTTCAACTAGGACTATAATATAAAATTATGAGTGATAGAGGAGGAAAATAATGCTTGATACGATAGCTCTACCGATTGAAGTCCGACATATTATTCTCATTTTATTATCTTGTTTTTCTGGTTTTATCATTGGCTATTAAAGAAAGTCTAAGCACAAGCAGGCTGGGAGAAAGACTCATATCTTAGTTGCCTTAACTGCAACTTTAATGATGATTTTATCAAAAGAAGCTTTCTTGGATACGCCTAATGATGATACTTCTAGGGTTGCGGGCCAAATTGTCAGTGGAATTAGTTTCATTGGCGGTGGTATTATTTTCATGAGGGATAAAAAAATCAGTGGTATCACTACAGCAGTTGGTATTTGGGTAACTGCAGGTATTGGGATGGCGATTGGAGCAGGTTTTGCTTTTCTAGGCTTATTTTGCAGTTTAATTGTTGTCTCTGTTCAGAAAAGTAGCTCCAAATTTTTGAAAAGCGATACCCATTATCATATCAGAATGACTGGATTTGTAACCAATAAACCTTCAATAGATACCTTGAATATTCTTATTGAACAGAAGGGATTTTACAATCTAAATATTGACATGGATAGGAATGAAAGTGGTTATAATCTTACGATTAGAGCAGATCACGATAAATCCATTTCTTACAAAAATATGGCTGAGCTTTTATGGAAATGTGACGAGAATTTTTATATAAATCAGGTTAAGATTGTTTCATTAGAAGGATAGAGTTTTGTTTTCATAGCAAAACTCTGATTGGTGAATGGGGAAAGATACTTCTTATTCCCTATACTATGTATCAGGAGGAATTGACATAAAAGCATCAGATTAGCGTAGATAACATAATGAACTGGGAATATCTTGGAAAAAAGATTAGTTTATAAGATTTGGAATCGTTTTCTGTCACAATCTTTCGGGAAAGTAGTTGCTAAAAGATGTAAAAATTGATAGAATAAGGATTGTCTAAAAAATTTTAAGGAGAATCTATCAAATGGATTTCACATGGGCAATTAAATATGCCACTGAATTTTTGGGAACTGCTATTTTGATCATTCTTGGAAATGGTGCAGTTGCCAACGTTGAACTTAAAGGTACGAAAGGTCACCAAAGTGGCTGGATCGTTATCGCTGTTGGTTATGGTATGGGGGTTATGATTCCTGCCTTGATGTTTGGTAACGTATCTGGAAACCACATCAACCCAGCCTTCACTCTTGGACTTGCAATCAGCGGTCTTTTCCCTTGGGCACAAGTTGCGCCTTATATCATTGCACAAGTTTTAGGTGCTATCTTTGGTCAAGCCTTGGTTGTGGCAACACACCGCCCATACTACTTGAAAACTGAAAATCCAAACAACATCTTGGGTACTTTCTCAACAATTTCAAGTTTGGATAATGGTACAAAAGAATCACATTTTGCAGCAACTGTTAATGGTTTTGTAAATGAGTTTGTTGGTTCATTTGTTCTTTTCTTCGCAGCCCTTGGTATGACTAAAAACTTCTTTGGTTCTGAAGTGCTTCAATACATGAAACAAATGGCTAGTCAAGCAGGTCAAAATGTTGACTTTTCTGATTTAGCAATCAAAGCCCAAGTAGCACCACATACTGCTTCAGGACTTTCAGTAGCTCACTTGGCACTTGGATTCCTTGTTATGGCCTTGGTAACATCACTTGGTGGACCTACAGGACCTGCCTTGAACCCAGCCCGTGACTTGGGACCACGTCTCCTTCATGCTTTCCTTCCAAAATCAGTTCTTGGTGAGCACAAAGGCGATTCAAAATGGTGGTATTCTTGGGTACCAGTAGCAGCACCGATCGCAGCAGCAATTGCGGCAGTAGCTATTTTCAAATTCCTTTACCTATAAGAAATTGAGTTCTCTATCTATTGTAATAGATTGAAGAAAAATTAAAAACGCATAATATTGTACTGACCCCAAAAAGTTAGACAATTATTTAAGCAAAGGATTTAGTTCTGTATTGTACGGGGCTAAGTCCTTTTAGTTTTACCTTAATTCGTTTGTTGTTGTAGTAATCAATATAGTCTACAATAGCTTGTTCCAAGTGTTCAAGTGACTGAAACGTATTCTCATAACCATAAAACATTTCAGACTTAAGAATGCCAAAGAAAGATTCCATCATACCGTTATCTGGGCTATTTCCCTTACGTGACATAGATGGCTGGATTCCCTTATTCTTTAAAAAATGATGATAGAAATCGTGTTGGTATTGCCCTCCTTGGTCACTATGGAGAATTGTATTTTCGTAATGGTTCTCTGTAAAGGCTTGTTCTAGCATAGCTTTCATTTGTACTAAGTTCGGCGAAGTAGAAAGATTGTAGGAGATAATTTCGCTGTTAAAGCCATCTAAAACTGGTGATAAATAAAGCTTTAGTCTACTTGCTGGAATGGCAAATTTTGTCACATCTGTGTAGCATTTTTGCATTAGTTTGGTTGCTTCAAATTGACGTTGAATAAGATTATCTGCTTTCTTGCCAACATCTCCTTGGTATGAAGAATACTTCCGTTTACGGCGAATTCGAGCCGTTAAACCAAGTACTTTCATCAGACGCTGCGCCTTCTTATGGTTCACTACAAAGCCACGATTTCGTAATTCTAGAGTCATGCGACGATAGCCGTAATTTCCTTTATGCTCAGTATAAATTGACTGAATTTCAGCTTTAATATCATAATCTTTATCGCTTTGATCCAGCTGTTTTAAGTGGCAATAATAGGTTGAACGGGCAAGCTTAATAATCTTTAGAAGAATATCTAAAGAAAACTCTGTTACCAGTCCTTGAACAATTTCCGTTTTTCTTCTTGCTCCTTTTCGTCCCTCAATCGGAGTTCTCTCAACTTTTTTAGAATGGCATTCTCCGCTCTCAAGTATTCATTTTCTGCTTGAAGACATTCTAATTCTGTCATATCTTCAAATCTCTTCTTTGGCTTACGTCCCATTTTAGGTGGTCTCCCTCTTGTTCCCTCAACAATAGTATATCCGTTTTTCTTATATTGTGCCAGCCAATTAGAAAGTAATCCACTACTTGGAAGAGCATAATCCAGAGACGCCCTAATTTGTGAATGCCCCTCAAGAAGAACTTTATCAATAATCTCTTGTTTTAGTTCAGGAGAATAGTAACAATTCTTTCCTTTTTTGACGAACTCTATTCCATAACGATCAATCAATTTAATCATGTACCTAATATTAGAATTGTTTATCCCAAATTTATTTGAAAGCTTCTCTAAGCTATATCCTTGTTTTCTAAGTTCATAGATCTGAACTTTATCATCATAAGTTAATTTCATAATAAAAGCACCTCAAAAGTTAGATTTTTATGTCTAACTTTTGGGGTGCAGTTCAGGTTCTATTCAGATCTTTTTTGTTATCCTTGACATTACTGATGGCCCGTAAACCGTAGTTATAGACCCCATAAGTCGCAAAGGGCAAGAAAAATGACAAAATAGTGTCAACTGAGTTGAAGTAACCATAGTCAGTTCGGTCCAAGACACGCGCGACGTAGGTACCAGTTAAGATGGGAAAAATAATATTCAAGACACGAATTCCCATGTAAGATAGAGCATTTAATTTTATACTTTTCATTCAATTTACCTCGTTTTTCATTATATCATAAAGTCAGCTAATAAGAAATGAAGGGCAGTAATACTCTTCGAAAATCAAATTCAAACCACGTCAGCGTCGCCTTACCGTACTCAAGTACAGCTTACGGCTAGCTTCCTAGTTTGCTTTTTGATTTTCATTGAGTATAAGTCAAGTAATCACTTTGAAGTTTCAAAGCTTAATTTTAAGTTTTCTTTAAGGAAATTATATTATTCTGGAGAACTCTAAAATTTCACAGCCATTTATTGGTAATGACTACAGAATTCCTAGTCATTACTAGAAATGGACTAGTTTCTTTGAATAATAGAACTGCTTAATCCTCCTATTCTAGAACGGGAGGGTCGGTATTTCTTTCATGATAGGACTAGATTGTGGTATAATAGAGAGAATAAGTTTTTTTAGTAAGACAAAGGAGAAAATAGATGATTTATGCAGGAATTCTTGCTGGTGGAACTGGCACACGCATGGGAATCAGTAACTTGCCAAAACAATTTTTAGAGCTAGGTGATCGACCTATTTTGATTCATACAATTGAAAAATTTGTCTTGGAACCAAGCATTGAAAAAATTGTAGTTGGGGTTCATGGAGACTGGGTTTCTCATGCAGAGGATCTTGTAGATAAATATCTACCTCTTCATAAGGAACGTATCATCATTACAAAGGGTGGTGCTGACCGCAATACAAGTATTGAGAAAATCATAGAAGCCATTGATGCTTATCGTCCGCTTACTCCAGAGGATATCGTTGTTACCCACGATTCTGTTCGTCCATTTATTACACTTCGTATGATTCAGGACAATATCCAACTTGCCCAAAATCATGACGCAGTGGATACAGTGGTAGAAGCGGTTGATACTATCGTTGAAAGTACCAATGGTCAATTCATTACAGATATTCCAAATCGTGCTCACCTTTATCAAGGACAAACACCTCAAACATTCCGTTGCAAGGACTTCATGGACCTTTATGGATCTCTTTCTGATGAAGAGAAGGAAATCTTGACAGATGCATGTAAAATCTTTGTGATCAAAGGAAAAGATGTAGCCTTGGCCAAGGGTGAATACTCAAATCTGAAGATTACAACCGTAACAGATTTGAAGATTGCAAAAAGTATGATTGAGAAAGACTAGTAAAATGATTAATCAAATTTATCAACTAACTAAGCCTAAGTTTATCAATGTCAAATATCAGGAAGAGGCTATTGACCAAGAGAATCATATCCTCATCCGTCCTAATTATATGGCGGTCTGTCATGCGGATCAGCGTTACTACCAGGGAAAACGTGATCCCAAGATTTTGAATAAAAAGCTTCCAATGGCAATGATTCACGAGTCATGTGGAACCGTTATTTCTGACCCTACAGGAACCTACGAGGTTGGTCAAAAAGTTGTCATGATTCCCAATCAGCCTCCTATGCAGAGTGATGAAGAATTCTATGAGAACTACATGACAGGGACTCATTTCTTGTCTAGTGGATTTGATGGCTTTATGAGAGAGTTTGTTTCTCTCCCTAAAGACCGTGTGGTGGCTTATGATGCTATCGAAGATACGGTTGCAGCCATTACAGAGTTTGTTAGTGTCGGCATGCATGCTATGAATCGCTTATTGACTCTTGCTCATAGCAAGCGGGACCGAATCGCCGTTATCGGAGATGGAAGTTTAGCTTTTGTGGTTGCCAATATTATCAACTATACTTTGCCAGAAGCAGAGATTGTGGTTATTGGTCGTCATTGGGAAAAATTGGAACTTTTCTCATTTGCCAAAGAATGCTATATTACTGATAATATTCCTGAAGATTTGGCCTTTGACCATGCTTTTGAGTGTTGTGGTGGTGATGGTACTGGACCAGCTATAAATGACTTGATTCGCTATATTCGTCCTCAGGGAACGATTCTCATGATGGGAGTTAGTGAGTATAAAGTTAATCTCAATACTCGCGATGCCTTAGAAAAAGGCTTGCTCTTAGTTGGATCTTCTCGTTCTGGTCGCATTGATTTTGAAAATGCCATCCAAATGATGGAAGTCAAGAAATTTGCCAATCGTCTTAAAAATATCCTTTATCTAGAAGAACCTGTAAGAGAAATTAAAGATATTCACCGTGTCTTTGCTACCGATTTAAACACAGCCTTTAAAACCGTGTTTAAGTGGGAAGTATAAGTGCTGGAGGTTAATTGTGGAGAAAATCATTAAAGAAAAAATTTCTTCCTTACTTAGTCAAGAAGAGGAAGTCCTCAGTGTTGAACAACTGGGGGGAATGACCAATCAAAACTATTTGGTCAAAACAACAAATAAGCAATACATTGTTAAGTTCTTTGGTAAAGGGACAGAAAAGCTGATCAATCGTCAAGATGAAAAGTATAATCTTGAACTACTAAAGGATTTAGACTTAGATGTAAAAAATTATCTTTTTGATATTGAAGCTGGTATCAAAGTAAATGAGTATATCGAATCTGCGATTACGCTTGATTCAACGTCAATCAAGACCAAATTTGATAAAATTGCTCCAATATTACAAACCATTCATGCTTCTGGCAAGGAATTAAGAGGAGAATTTGCTCCTTTTGAAGAAATCAAAAAATACGAATCCTTGATTGAAGAGAAAATCCCTTATGCCAACTATGAAGTTGTTCGAGAAGAAGTCTTCTCCTTAGAGAAAAGACTGGCTGACTTAGGTGTTGACAGAAAATCTTGTCATATCGATTTGGTGCCTGAAAACTTTATCGAATCACCTCAAGGACGACTTTATCTGATTGACTGGGAATATTCATCAATGAACGATCCAATGTGGGATTTGGCTGCTCTCTTTTTAGAGTCTGAATTCACTCGTCAAGAGGAAGAAGCCTTCTTATCTCACTATGAGAGTGAGCAAACACCTGTCTCTCGTGAAAAGATTGCCATTTATAAAATTTTACAAGATGCTATTTGGAGTCTATGGACAGTCTACAAAGAAGAGCAAGGTGCAGATTTTGGTGACTATGGTGTGAGTCGTTACCAAAGAGCTGTTAAAGGTTTGTCATATTATGGAGGTTCTGATGAAAAATAAAAATGGAGTTTCTTTTGGTCTACTCTCAGGTATTTTCTGGGGTTTAGGTCTAACGATTAGTGCTTATATCTTTTCGATTTTTACAGATTTGTCACCCTTTGTGGTAGCTGCTGCTCACGATTTCTTGAGTATCTTTATCTTACTAGCTTTTCTTTTGGTAAAAGAAGGAAAAGTTCGTCTCTCAATTTTCTTAAATATTCGCAATGTTAGTGTTATCATCGGAGCCTTGCTAGCAGGTCCTATCGGAATGCAGGCCAATCTTTATGCGGTTAAGTATATCGGAAGTTCCTTAGCTTCATCAGTATCGGCTATTTATCCTGCGATTTCAGTTTTATTGGCTTTCTTCTTTTTGAAGCACAAGATTTCGAAAAATACTGTGTTTGGGATTGTCTTGATTATTGGAGGGATTATTGCTCAGACCTATAAGGTTGAACAGGTTAATTCCTTCTACATTGGGATTCTCTGTGCTTTAGTTTGTGCTATTGCATGGGGAAGTGAGAGTGTTCTTAGCTCTTTTGCTATGGAAAGTGAACTGAGTGAAATCGAAGCCCTCTTGATTCGTCAAGTGACTTCATTCTTATCTTATCTTGTGATTGTGCTCTTCTCTCATCAGTCATTTGCAGAAGTGGCCAATGGACAATTGCTAGGTCTTATGATTGTCTTTGCAGCCTTTGATATGATTTCCTACTTGGCTTATTATATCGCTATCAATCGCTTGCAACCAGCCAAGGCTACAGGCTTGAACGTGAGCTATGTAGTTTGGACTGTCTTGTTTGCAGTTGTTTTCTTGGGTGCACCGCTAGATATGCTGACAATTATTACGTCACTTGTCGTCATTGCTGGAGTTTATATTATTATTAAAGAATAAAGGAGATTTGTGTGAAAGCCATTATCTTAGCAGCGGGATTGGGAACTCGCTTGCGTCCTATGACTGAAAATACCCCTAAAGCCTTGGTTCAGGTTAATCAAAAACCTTTGATTGAATACCAAATTGAGTTTCTCAAAGAAAAAGGAATCAATGACATCATCATCATCGTTGGTTACCTTAAAGAACAATTCGATTACTTAAAAGAAAAATATGGTGTTCGCCTCGTTTTCAATGATAAATACGCTGATTACAATAACTTTTACTCTCTCTATCTTGTAAAAGAAGAATTGGCTAACAGCTATGTTATTGATGCAGACAACTATCTCTTTAAAAATATGTTCCGCAATGATTTGACACGTTCGACTTATTTTAGTGTCTATCGTGAAGATTGTACCAACGAATGGTTCTTGGTCTATGGAGACGACTACAAGGTTCAAGACATTACTGTTGATAGTAAGGCAGGTCGCATCCTTAGTGGTGTATCCTTCTGGGATGCTCCAACAGCAGAAAAAATTGTCAGCTTTATCGACAAGGCTTATGCAAGTGGCGAATTTGTTGATCTCTACTGGGACAATATGGTTAAGGATAATATCAAAGAGCTAGATGTCTATGTTGAAGAATTAGAAGGCAATAGCATCTATGAGATTGATAGTGTCCAAGACTATCATAAATTAGAAGAAATTCTTAAAAACGAAAATTAAAGATTCTAACATCTGGCTAAAATAGTCGGATGTTTTTTTGATTTTTTACGAATAAATAGATGAGTAGAAAAAGAAATGGAGATATTTATGAAAATCACAAACTATGAAATCTATAAGTTAAAAAAATCAGGTTTGACCAATCAACAGATTTTGAATGTCCTAGAATACGGTGAAAATGTTGATCAGGAGCTGTTGTTGGGTGATATTGCAGATATATCAGGTTGCCGAAATCCAGCTGTTTTTATGGAACGTTATTTTCAGATAGACGATGCGCATTTGGAGAAGGAGTTTCAAAAATTTCCATCTTTCTCTATTTTAGATGACTGTTACCCTTGGGATTTGAGTGAAATATATGATGCGCCTGTACTTTTATTTTACAAGGGAAATCTTGACCTCTTGAAATTTCCAAAGGTAGCGGTTGTGGGTAGTCGTGCTTGTAGCAAACAGGGCGCTAAGTCAGTTGAAAAAGTCATTCAGGGCTTGGAAAATGAACTGGTTATTGTCAGTGGATTAGCCAAGGGCATTGACACAGCAGCGCATATGGCATCTCTTCAGAATGGCGGAAAAACCATTGCAGTGATTGGAACAGGACTGGATGTGTTTTATCCTAAAGCCAATAAACGCTTGCAAGACTACATCGGCAATGACCATCTGGTTCTAAGTGAATATGGACCTGGTGAACAACCTCTAAAATTTCATTTTCCTGCCCGTAATCGCATCATTGCTGGACTTTGTCGAGGTGTGATAGTAGCAGAGGCTAAGATGCGCTCAGGTAGTCTCATTACCTGTGAGAGGGCAATGGAAGAAGGACGCGATGTTTTTGCTATTCCTGGAAATATTTTAGATGGATTATCAGACGGTTGCCATCATTTGATTCAAGAAGGGGCAAAATTGGTCACCAGAGGGCAGGATGTGCTTGCGGAATTTGAATTTTAAGACAAAATTTCTCTTTCTAAACCAACTTTTCTTCTATATATAGGAGCTAAGTCTTGACAGTTATGGCAAAATGGTTTACACTTTATAAAGTTTATTACTTTGAAAAGGTGTGATACTGTGGCTACGGCAACAAAAAAGAAAAAATCAACAGTTAAAAAAAATCTAGTAATCGTGGAGTCGCCTGCTAAGGCCAAGACGATTGAAAAATATCTAGGCAGAAACTACAAGGTTTTAGCCAGTGTCGGGCATATCCGTGATTTGAAGAAATCCAGTATGTCCGTCGATATTGAAAATAATTATGAACCGCAATATATCAATATCCGAGGAAAAGGTCCTCTTATCAATGACTTGAAAAAAGAAGCTAAAAAAGCTAATAAAGTCTTTCTGGCGAGTGACCCGGACCGTGAAGGAGAAGCGATTTCTTGGCATTTGGCCCATATTCTCAACTTGGATGAAAATGATGCCAACCGTGTGGTCTTCAATGAAATCACCAAGGATGCGGTCAAAAATGCTTTTAAAGAACCTCGTAAGATTGATATGGACTTGGTCGATGCCCAACAGGCACGCCGTGTCTTGGACCGCTTGGTAGGGTATTCGATTTCGCCTATTTTGTGGAAGAAGGTCAAGAAGGGCTTGTCAGCAGGTCGCGTTCAGTCCATTGCGCTTAAGTTAATCATTGACCGTGAGAATGAAATCAATGCCTTTCAGCCAGAAGAATACTGGACAATTGATGCTGTCTTTAAAAAGGGAACCAAGCAATTTCAGGCTTCCTTCTATGGAGTGGATGGTAAAAAGCTGAAACTGACTAGCAATGATGAGGTCAAGGAAGTCTTGTCTCGTCTGACTAGTAAAGACTTTTCAGTGGATCAGGTGGATAAGAAAGAGCGCAAACGCAATGCTCCTTTACCCTATACCACTTCATCTATGCAGATGGATGCTGCTAATAAAATCAATTTCCGTACTCGAAAAACCATGATGGTTGCCCAACAGCTCTATGAAGGAATTAATATCGGTTCTGGTGTTCAAGGTTTGATTACCTATATGCGTACCGATTCGACTCGTATTAGTCCTGTAGCGCAAAATGAAGCAGCAAGTTTCATTACGGACCGTTTTGGTAGCAAGTATTCTAAGCATGGTAGCAAGGTCAAAAATGCTTCAGGAGCTCAGGATGCCCATGAGGCTATTCGCCCGTCTAGTGTTTTTAATACACCTGAAAGTATTGCTAAGTATCTGGACAAGGATCAGCTCAAGCTTTATACTCTTATCTGGAATCGTTTTGTAGCGAGTCAGATGACAGCTGCTGTCTTTGATACCATGGCTGTTAAATTGTCTCAAAATGGGGTTCAATTTGCTGCTAATGGTAGTCAGGTTAAGTTTGATGGTTATCTTGCCATTTACAATGATTCTGACAAGAATAAGATGTTACCAGATATGGCTGTTGGAGATGTGGTCAAGCAGATTAATAGCAAACCAGAGCAACATTTCACTCAACCGCCTGCTCGCTATTCTGAAGCGACCCTGATCAAGACCTTGGAGGAAAATGGGGTTGGACGTCCATCAACCTACGCACCAACCATTGAAACCATTCAGAAACGTTATTATGTTCGCCTTGCAGCCAAACGCTTTGAACCAACAGAGTTGGGAGAAATTGTTAACAAGCTCATCGTTGAATATTTCCCAGATATCGTAAACGTGACCTTCACAGCTGAAATGGAAGGAAAACTGGATGATGTCGAAGTCGGAAAAGAGCAGTGGCAACGTGTTATAGATGCCTTTTACAAACCATTCTCTAAAGAAGTCGCCAAGGCTGAAGAAGAAATGGAAAAAATCCAAATCAAGGATGAACCAGCTGGATTTGACTGTGAAGTGTGTGGCAGTCCAATGGTCATTAAACTTGGTCGTTTTGGTAAGTTCTACGCTTGTAGCAATTTCCCAGATTGCCGTCATACCCAAGCAATCGTGAAAGAGATTGGTGTTGAGTGTCCAAGTTGTCATCAGGGACAAATCATTGAACGCAAAACCAAACGTAATCGCCTCTTCTATGGTTGCAATCGCTATCCAGAATGTGAATTTACCTCTTGGGACAAGCCTGTTGGTCGTGACTGTCCAAAATGTGGCAACTTCCTCATGGAGAAAAAAGTCCGTGGTGGTGGCAAGCAGGTTGTTTGTAGCAAGGGTGACTACGAAGAAGAAAAGATTAAATAAGAGGAGAGTCCTGAAAGTGAATTTCAGGCTCTTTTGGGTTGGAACTTGACAAAATTCATCATTGTATGCGAAACTAGAAGAAGATTATTTTATACTCAATGAAAATCAAATAGCAAACTAGAAACTAACCGCAGATTGCTCAAAGCACTGCTTTGAGGTTGCAGATAAGACTGACGAAGTCAGGAACCATACCTACGTCAAGGCGACGTTGACGCGGTTTGAAGAGATTTTCGAAGAGTATTAACAAGGAGAAGTTATGCGTCTTATCTATCTAATTATTGGTTTTTTATCACTGGCCTTGGCTATTGTTGGGGTTGTTTTACCCTTGTTGCCCACAACGCCTTTCCTTTTACTGTCTATTGCTTGTTTCTCAAGAAGTTCCAAGCGCTTCGAAGATTGGCTTTACCATACCAAACTCTATCAAGCATATGTAGCTGATTTTCGAGAAACAAAGTCTATTGCGCGTGAACGAAAGAAAAAAATCATCGTATCTATCTACATATTGATGGGAATTTCCATTTATTTTGCCCCTCTCTTACCAGTCAAAATCGGTCTGGGAGCCTTGACCATCTTTATCACCTATTATCTCTTTAAAGTTATTCCAGACAAAGAATAAGTAAAATTTGTAACTATTTCCCTTGATAAAAATGAAAGCAAATTCACAACAATATGATATAATAAATTCAAAGTAATCTTCAAGGAGAATTAAATGATTTACGAATTTTGTGCTGAAAATGTGACCTTACTTGAAAAAGCGATGCAGGCTGGAGCTCGTCGAATCGAACTCTGTGATAATCTTG
>CAURES010000040.1:0-14529 GCA_963523725.1 uncultured Streptococcus sp. | reverse complement strand
TTTAGTTCTTGACGACGTTGATAAAGTTTTGCATCTTCCCATTCCTTTTGCCAAACTGGCTCTTTGGTAGGAAGGCCTGCACGCATTGGGAAAGCTGTTTTCCCAAGATTAAGGGTATCTTTGAGTTTCATGGTATCTCCTTTATAAATAATAACAAATTAAAAACCACGACTGCCAAAAAGGACGAAAATCGTGGTACCACCTTTATTCGGAAAAAGATTTAGTCTTTCTCCCTCTTATCCCGTAACGTGGGGAACGTCAAATCTTACTCCATTCAGACTTGAGTTTTTGAGAGGATAATCTTATCAATAGGGATTACAGGACTCACACCATCTCCTGCTCGCTGGAAATATAAGGATAAGATATTGTTCTCACATCGTTTCTTATAAAATTGTAACAGATTCTTGCGGTGCCTCAAATTCTGGTGCTGAAGCATCAGTTTCTGTAGCTGGTGTTGGAGCCGAAGGATGTACTGGAGCTACTTCTGGTTCTTCGTACATCGGACCAACTGGATGAGCAGGCTCTTCTTCCATTTGAGGACTCACTACAGGAGTTGGATTTTCCACTTCCTGTTTAGCCTGAGCTTCAAATTCAGCCAATTCTTTATTGGCTGCCTCAATACGAGCCTGTAACTCTGTCATTTCTTCTGGAGAAAATTGACGTGTCATATCAATTGGTTCTTCCTCAACTGATGAAGGAATCGGTTCCCCAAGCACTTCGCTAACAACTTCTTTAAAGGCATCATCACTGGTTTGAAGATAAGTAGCTGTTGGACGAAGAATATCTTCCCAATCTGAAGATTCAACAATAGCCAACTGACTCTCAATTGTAGATTTGAGACGTTGGTGGAAGACACGACTCTTGTTCTTCAATTCTTCGGTTTCAACAGCAACTTTCTTAGCATTGTCAGCAGCCTGACGAAGAATTTCATTTGCCTTGTATTTTGCTTCTTCCAATAATCGATGTGCATCCTGTTCAGCTTGATGAATAATATTATTTGAACGATCGTGTGCTGTTTGTTTCACTCTCTCAGCTGTATCTTGGGCAATCAATACAGACTGGCTCAACGAATCTTTCATCTCATCAAAGTAAGACAAACGCTCTTCCAAATTTTTAATATGTAAATCCTTATCATGATTAGAACGAACCAAATCTTCATAATCACGAACTACAATATCTAAAAATTCATCTACTTCTTCTGGATCAAAACCTCTAAAACGTGTGCTAAAGGTTTTATCTTTGATTTCTAACGATGTAATTGGCATATTTTTCCTCACTTACTTAATAATAACTGGACGGTTATTTTTTTCTTCTCTTTTTTTGTTTGTCCCTTATCTTGAAGCAATCTCAAGCGCCCAAATTTTCTCACACTAATCAAGTCTCCAACTTGAACAGTATAATCTGATTTGTCTACCACATGATAATTTACTTGGACAAGTTTCTTTTCAATCAACTGGTTTGCTTGATTTCTAGATAATTTTAAAACATTTGATAAAAGAACATCTAATCTAAAACTAGACACGCATAAATCCAGCTCTCTATACTGTTCTAGCTTATCTATTTTCTCGGTGAAAGGACGTTCCTCCAGCGACACGGGTATACGGCCAATTTTCTTTAATCCATCTTGAAAGAGAAGAAGAAACTGCTGATTAATCATAATCTGCGCCCGTTCTTCATCTACTAGGATATCTCCAAAAAGTTTCCGTTCAATCCCCAATTGATTGATGACTGTCCCTAAAATCTTAGCATGCGTTAAGTGTTCAAATTTATTGGAATACACAATTTCCTGGAGAGACATTTCAAAATCTGAAAACTCTGGCTGGAAATAATCTGGGTATAATAAAACTCGAACATACTCACTCGAGACGAATTCCCCACTACTGCTACAAGCAAGACCATAGGTTTTGGCCAAAATCTTTAATAGCTTCTCCTGATGAGGATTGATAAAAGGAGTTAAAAAAGGAGCATAGCTATCTTCTACCTTTTTTATCCATTCCATTCCCTTATCAAGAAAGGGACGATCTTCTATGGAGAAATGCTGGTAAATCCCTTTATTCATCCTATCATCGCCAGAAAACGGACTAGGTTTTCTCCTAAAAATCGAATCAAAACAATCGCAACCCAAACAGATAAATCAAGACCTGCTATCTGTAAAGGCAGGCGTTGCAAAGGAGCAAGCACTGGTTTTACCAATGCTACAATCCAGCGACCCAGACTTGATTCGTAGGCGCCTGGAAACCAAGACATGACAGCAAAGGCTACCAAAATCAGGGAGTAAATATCCACTGCATTATAAATCAGACGAATTAAAAAAATCATCATCGTACTCTATTTCGTCTCATATCAAAATCAAACTCACCCTGTTGATCTTCATCTGGTAAACGAATATCTTCAACATTTACAATAACATTCACTGGTGTCAACAGGTACATGGTAGAAGCTACCTTTTTCAAATTTCCAGCTAGAACATGGCAAGCTCCATCCAGATAATCTAAACAACGACGAGCTTGCACTTCAGTCATATATTGAAAATCAATCAAAATACTTTCGTTTCCTGCTAATAAATCAACAATTTCTATCGCATCTTCATATTTTCTAGGGTAACGAACATCAATTGTTACTTTTTCAGTGGAATGCTGATTTTGCTTTGCTAACTCTTGTTGACGTGCATGCAGTCTAGTAATATTATTTTCTTTTGTACTACTTGTGCTTGGTGTTTGATTCGTTGAGAGAGCCTTTTCCTGTGTAGAATTTACTGGAGTTAAAATGGGCTCATCTCGTTTTTCATTAGGGAGACTTAAATCCTCATCCTCCGTAAAATAATCTATAAATCTATCGAATCTATCTTTTAAAGACATGGTTCTCTCCTACTTAAAAAATGCTGTACCTATGCGAACAAAGGTGGAACCGAATTGAATCGCTTCTTTATAATCACGACTCATTCCCATGCTTAAGTCGGTCATAGGCATATTTGGAATTTGTTTTTCTTGGATTTCTTTTTGTAAATCTTGGGTCGCCTTGAAAATTTCTTTCAACTGCTCACTGCTAGCCTCAAAAGGTGCCATCGTCATTAATCCAACATATTCAATCTTATCTAGTTTGGCTAACTCTGGCAAGACTTCCAATAATTCTTCTCTCGAAAAGCCGTGTTTACTTTCTTCTTTAGAAATATTTACTTGAAGGAAACACTTGATGACTCGGTCACTTCTTTTTTGGATTTCCTCTGCTAGCTTTACTGAATCCAATGCATGGAAATAATCAACGTATTGAATGACATCTTTCACCTTACGTCTTTGTAAGGTACCAATCAAATGCCAAGTCACATCTTGATCTTTTAAAGCTTGATATTTCTCTAGAAACTTATCTACACGATTTTCACCGATATGATGAATCCCTAGCGGAAGCAAGGCTTCCGCTGTCGGTACATCTACATACTTGGTAACTGCAATGACAGAGACTGAGCTACTCTCGCGATGAGCACTCAGACTTGCTTCTGCGACTTCTCGAAAAACACGTTCTGTATTTTCTTTTACATTCATTTACTTAACGATTTTTGAAAAATGGAGGTGTATCCAACTCATCTTCATCTTGTGAATTTGGAATTTCAAAACGTTCTACCGGTGACACTACTGAATCAGTCGGACGAACAATTGTCTCGCGACGTAAATCCCAATCACCAAAAGCAGATCCTTGAGCTTGTTCCGAGCGACGTTGATTTTGTTTTGGCAATTCAGCTGTTTCTGCCATATCAAAATGACGATCAAAGCCATGTGAATGAGCTGGTTTTACTGTCTCACGGTAGTTGGTAGTAGGTCTAGCTTGTGGAGCAACAACCTTCTCTACGCGGTCTTGACGAACACCTGTTGCAACAACTGTTACACGAATTTCATCACGCATACTTTCATCAATTGAAGTACCGAGCCAGATGTTTACTCCTTGTCCCGCTGCCTGGTTCACAATTTGTGAAGCCTCTTCTGCCTCAATCAAGGTTAAGTCAAGACCACCAGTTACGTTGACAATCACATCTTCTGCTCCATCAATTGTTGTTTCAAGAAGTGGAGAGTAAATTGCCTTACGTGCTGCTTCAACAACACGTTCTTCTCCACTACCAATACCAATACCCATAAGAGCATTCCCTTTATTTGCCATAACTGTTTTCACATCGGCAAAGTCAAGGTTAATCAATCCTGGATTGGTAATCAAATCGGTAATTCCTTGAACACCTTGACGAAGAACGTTATCTGCCTCGCTAAGAGCTTCAAGAAGTGGAGTTTTCTTATCAACAATTTCAAGCAAGTTGTTGTTTGAGATAATCAATAAAGTATCTACATGCTCACGCAGTTGATTGATTCCTTCTACAGCAAATTGTCCACGCTTGCTTCCTTCAAAACCGAAAGGACGTGTCACAACACCAACTGTAAGAGCACCTAAATCTTTGGCGATACGAGCAATAACAGGAGCAGCTCCAGTTCCAGAGCCTCCTCCCATACCAGCAGTGATGAAGACCATATCTGCGCCACTGATAGCTTCCGTCAGTGTTTCTTCGCTTTCTTCAGCAGCTTTACGACCAACCTCAGGTTGACCTCCTGCACCCAAACCACGAGTCAATTTAGGTCCCAACTGAATAACAGTCTCAGCTTTTGTACTACTCAATGCTTGTACATCTGTGTTTGCTGCGATAAATTCTACGCCTGTAACACCTTCGTCGACCATACGGTTGATGGCATTGCCACCACCTCCACCGACACCAATTACTTTAATCACTGCACCTTGAGCAGCAGCTGTATCAAATGAAAATGTCATAATTTATTTTTCCTCTTTATTCGTCAAACATGCTTCCGATCAAGCCACGGAAACGATCTGCTAATTTCGGTTTATTTTGTGAAGCTTGTTGGAAATCAGCCATTGGTTCTGTAGGCGCCACCGGCTCTACTTCTGGGGTAGGAGCTGGTTGAACAGGCGTTGATTGTACAAACTGAGCTGTTTTCTGAATCATTCCCCCAAAACTGAGCGGTTGTTGGAATAATCCCTCATCCCCCTTGACTGCTCGTTGAGCCAAGAGATGCACTTCTGTCAGTTGTCCCGCAAATTCTGACAAGCTAATCACATGAGCAAATGCTGGATTACGAATTCCAACTTGATTAGGAACATAAAGCTTAACACGAACACCAAAAACTTCTTGAGCAAGCTCCACAATACCCGGTAAAATAGCTGTTCCACCAATCAAAACAATACCACCAGGAAGATCCAACAAATGTCTTCTATCCAAGTCTTGTTTAACCTGTTCAAAAATATGCTTGATTCGTGCAGAAATAATTTCTGACAAGTAATTTTCTGTTACTTCAACAGGTTCTACTTCCCCAATAACCTCTACTTGGAAGGTTTCTTTACTTGCAAGAGGAGGGTAAGCCTCTCCATAGTTTAATTTCAAACCTTCAGCCAACTTCTGAGAAGTTTTCAAGACTTTAGAGATATCCTTAGTTACATAATCTCCGCCTTCTTGGAGAATATTGGTAAACTGGAGTTCTTGGTTACGGATTGTAGCAACAGTCGTCTGGCCTGCCCCCATATCAATCACTGTAGCACCAAATTCACGTTCACCTTCGTTCAAAACTGATTGAACCATTGCTAGTGGTGAAATGATAACATTTTCAACCTGAACACCTGCACGCTCAACCGTCTTACGCAAATTGTGCAAGATAGTACGAGGGCCTGTATAAAGCAAACCACGCATTTCAAGGCGAACCCCCATCATGCCACGTGGGTCACGAATCCCTTGGAAACCATCCACAATAAATTCTTCAGGAATAAAGGTAATGACTTCACGGTCAGGTGTCATACTCTTTGTCAAAGCTGATTTGACAACATTTTCAACATCTTGATCCGTAATTTCCTTGGTATCAGATGTTACTGGAATCATCCCTTGAGTTGGTTCTACCTGCAAAAGATTACCAGGTAAGCCGACATTCACTGATTTAATCGAAATGCCTGCCTTTTCTTCCGCTTGGGAAATTGCTGACTTGATAGCAGTTGCTGCTGCATCAATATCAACAATAATTCCATCCTTTACACCTTTACTTTTGGCATTACTCACGCCAATTACATTTAATTCACCATTTCTCTGCTCAGCTACAAGCACCTTGACAGAGCTTGTTCCAATATCTAGACCTGTAAAAAAGCCTTCTCTAGCCATTACATCGCATCCTCTCTATCTTCCAAGTTTCTAACTTCGTAATATTCAATAGCTAAACGTAGGCATAGCTATTCACAGAATATTATAACACAAAAAATCTCATCGTGCTCAGTTTTTTCCTAAATTTACCAGCCAATTTTTTAGTTTTTCTGTTCAGAAATTCATTCACTGTAAACTTTGTCAACAATCTGTCTATTGTACAAAAAAGAAAGCTCATTTCTAAGCTTTCTTTGCAATCATTTTTTCTGCTTCTTGTTCTAAAAATAGTTCCAAAATTTTCTTTGTCAACGTAATCGCCGCTGACAAGGCCAGAGAAACGATTAAATAATTAGCTACTAAGCCGTGGTCTCCAACCAATGGCGGTTTTGTTAAAAATCCATAATCTCCACCTGTTACTAAATTGACCACAAAAATTAAGGCATTTAATGCAAAGGTCATGAGAAAAATTCTTTTCACATCTAGCATTCTCGCATCGTACTGTCTCAAGAGATAAACCAGTGAGTTCCCCAAGAGAGCTAAGTGCCCAAAGATAAAGGACAAAATGGCAATATGTGGGAAAGGATAGGGATCTGGCACTGGATAAACAAAGGCAGCTAATGTCCCAAATGTTCCTAGTAATGCAAAATACTGCCTATATTTAGACTGACCAGGAAGCAAGAGCACCACAAACATAGCCATACGGCAATGGTAAAAGGGTAAACTTTCTGACAGTGGCATATGATTGACCCCATACCAACCATAAAGAAGGATTAACTGAACGGCCTGCAAGATTTGGAAAAATCGTTGGTAAACCTTCTTTTCACGATAACGATAGGCTGTATAAAAGGTCAAGACCAAGAGTGTAAATATACTGACATACCAATAAAGATCAAACTTGGGTGGCTCTGTTGCTTGGGTCGTAAAGAAAATATCCCATAAATTCATCTAGTATTCCTCATGATTCAAAATTTTCCTGCATTTTATTATACCATGCTACTTAAGAAAAATGGATTTAGAAATACGTAAATGTTTGACAAAATTACTTGTCTTCAGTTTCTAAACTTTCTACCAACTTGACTAGATTCATAGAGTTAGAGCCTTTGAGTAGGATTTGGTCGTGGACTCCTAAGCTTTTCTTGACCTGCTTGACTAGGTCTTCAAATTGGTCTTGGTCTTCTGTTTTCTTGAAGTAGTAAACGTGGCCAATTGGGAACATTTGACTGGCCAATTGGGCCAATTCAGCAATGTCTTCTCCATAGAAAATCACGGTATCCAGCACATCTGGCGAGAGGCTCAAAATCATCTGATTATGGAGTTGAACAGACTGGTCACCAAGTTCCTTCATATCCGCCAAGACAGCGATTTTTTTGCCACCTTCATTGACTGGAATGGCAGAGAAAGTCTCTAAAATCAGCTTCATAGCAGTTGGATTAGCATTGTAAACATCTGATAGGATGTCTGCTCCATTGGCTGCTTTCTTCCATTCGGTACGGTTACGCGTCAATTCAAGATTTTGGAAGGCCTGACGAATCTGCTCCTCTGAAACTCCTTCTTGTAGGGCAACATAGGACGCAATCATAGCATTGGTGGCATTGTACTTACCAGTCACTGGCAAGTCAAGGGCTTGTTCCAAGAAATTAGCTTTAAAGGTCAGACTATCCTTGCGCTCAATCAAGTCTATGATTTCCAGATCTGCTCCTTGCCCAAAACGAACTACCTTTTTATCAGCTGGCAAATAGGCCTCTACAATCGGGTCAGCTGGTGCCAAAAGCAAAGAACCCGATACCATACCATCTGCAATTTGCATTTTTCCTTTAGCAATCTCAGAACGGTCTTTGAAAAAAGCCAAATGGGCTTCTCCAACTAAGGTTACGATAGCTGTTTTTGGATGGGCCAATTCAGACAAGAGATGAATATCTCCCAAGTGATCCTGCCCCATCTCCAAGACCAACTTTTCTGTTCCTTCAGGCATATGGAGAACTGTGTAGGGAAGGCCAATCTCGTTATTGTAGTTGCCTTGAGTTTTGTAGGTTTTGTAGGTTGTTGATAGCAAGTGTGCCAACATATCCTTGGTCGTTGTCTTACCATTTGAACCTGTAACTGCAAAGACATCAACAGCTGTTTTTTCAAGATAGTAGGCTGCTAGTTGCTGAAAGGCAGTCAGAACATCATCTACTAGAATGTAAGGATGATTTGCGACCTCTTTCTCAGACAAGGTTACAGCAGCGCCATTTTCAAAAGCTCTTTCGATAAAGTCGTGACCGTCACGCGCACCCTTGAGGGGCACAAATAAATCTCCAGTCCCAATCAATCGACTGTCAAACTCAGCCTTTTCTAACTGGGCGTCCGCAAAAAGACTAACATCATTTTTAGCTCCAACAGCTTGGGCAACTTCATGGATTGTTAATTTCATTTCTACTCCTTTAAAAAGGGTTGAAGTCCGAGAACTCTAGTCACCTTGCAGTGATGGTTCTGGCTCCTACCCTCTCTTTTATTTTTATAGCAAATGCGCTTCGCGCTTGTCAAAACTTTCCTTGGCAAGATCCACCAAACGCTCGATTAGTTCTGGGTAGCTGATTCCCATATTGTCCCAAAGTAGTGGGTACATAGACCACTGGGTGAAACCTGGCATGGTATTGAGCTCGTTTAGGAAAATCTCTCCCTTATCTGTATAGAAGAAATCGCAACGAGATAGACCGAGGCCACCAATCGCACGGAAGGCAGTTTCTGCATTTTGACGCATGACAGCTACCACATCATCACTGATTTTAGCTGGGATATCCATGGTAATCTTGTTGTCAATATACTTGGCATCGTAGTCATAAAAGGCAACATCCTTGACTACTTCTCCTGGTAGCGTGCTTTTGACATCGTAGTTTCCTAGTAGACCAACCTCGATTTCACGGGCATTTACCCCTTGCTCTACCAAGACACGGCTGTCATATTGGAAGGCAAGTTCCAAAGCCTGACGAAGTTCCTCTTGGTTTTCAGATTTAGAAATACCGACACTAGACCCCATGTTTGACGGCTTAGTGAAGACTGGATAAGCCAATTTTTCTTCCACTTCAACGATTTTAGCAGTCACATCATCCCCTTCAACGATAGCCACATAAGGAACTTGGGCAATACCAGCAGATTCTAACACACGCTTGGTCGTGATTTTATCCATGGCAAGGCTTGATGACAAGATGTTGCAACCAACGTAGGGCATTTTCAAAACTTCCAAGAAGCCTTGGACAGAGCCATCTTCTCCCATCGGACCGTGAAGAACTGGAAAGACAACTGCCCCTTCTTCGTAGATGGCACTTGGTACAACTTTCTTATCCCAATCAATGGTCGCATTGGTCATGAGACGGTCCTCTTGACCTGGAGTCTGACTAAATTCCTGCGTTTTGATAAAGTCACCTGACTGACTGATAAAGAAAGTCTTAACTGTGAAACGGTCGTAATTGACCGCACGCATGACACTTTCCGCTGAAAGGACAGAGACTTCGCGTTCCGCACTCCGTCCACCATATAAAAGAATAATCGTTTGTTTCATATTATTTGTCCTAATTCTACTAGAATACTCGCTCTTTAGTATATCATATTTGCTTGTTTTTTTAAAACTTGAACCTGATCCTACTCATCACACTATACAAAAAGAGGCCAATATGAACGATTTTCAGCCTCCTTGATTTTTTTATAAATGAATGGAGTTCGTAAATTTGTCTACACTTACAACTCTGTCCGATTTTCAATAGCCCGTAAGAGGGTCACTTCGTCCGCATACTCGATATCTGCTCCCACAGCAAGGCCTCGTGCCAGACGCGTAACCTTGATCCCAGCTGGCTTGAGTAAGCGGGAAAGATACATGGAAGTCGCTTCCCCATCTGCTGTGGCATTGGTTGCTACGATTACTTCTGAAACCTCACTATCCATCAGACGAGTCATGAGACTCTTGAGATTGATATCGTCTGGACTGATACCATTCATAGGGGAAATGAGGCCATGCAGGACATGATAGAGTCCATGGTATTCTTGGATATTTTCCATGGCCGCCACATCACGACTATCCTCTAGCACCAAAATCGTTGTCTGGTCACGAGTCGGATCGGTACAGATAGAACAAGGATCATCGTCTGTCAAACGTCCACAAATGGAACAGTAGGTCAATTCTCTCTTAGCAGAAAGGAGATTTTTTGCAAATTCATTGACATCATCATCAGACATCCCAATCGTATAAAAAGCCAGACGCGTGGCCGTCTTAATCCCGATACCTGGTAACTTGGAATAACTGTCAATCAGCTTAGCAATAGGTGTTGGATAAAGCATAAATTCCTTTCTAGTTCATTGGATGGTATTTTTGATACAGATTGATAATATCACGCGCAATGGAAGGTCCTACACCATTTGTTAGATTGGTATTATGAGGAAAGACCACTGCAACAGCGATTTGAGGATTATCAGATGGAGCATAGGCCACCGCATTGGTATTGGTTGCTTGCTGACCATCTGCCACATAGCTTTCGGCTGTACCCGTTTTTCCGCTAATGGATACCAAGGCACCATTTGAAAAGGCACGTCCAGTTGTCAATCCGCTAGTCCCATGAGCAACCTGATAAAAACCTTGGTGCAAGATACTCATATCGGAGTCGGATATATTGACCTTATTCATCTCTGTCGGTTGCAGTTGCTGAATCAAGTCGCCTAAGCCTCCCTTATCATTATTTCCATAAATGCCTTCAACAATACGAGGAGCCACACGAACACCATCATTTGCAATAGTTGCTACATACTGAGCCAACTGCATGGGCGTATAGTTATCAAACTGCCCAAAGGCATTGGTAATGTAATTAGCAAAATTATACTCTTTTGGTATAAAACCAGTTGACTCATCTGGAAGGTCAATGCCTGTTGAGGCTCCAAGACCATATTCCGCAAATGTCGAACGAAGTTTCCCCATAGCGGATTCTAAATTGTTAGTTAAAACAAACATATTGGGTTGATAGGTCTGACCCATAATGCCCAAAGCCGTTTGAACCATGTAGGCATTAGAAGAATACTCCAAGGCTTCCACAGCTGTAATCGGGAATGAACCGTAAGCCTGAGTATACCAAGAATTGATGGGAGCTGAACCTTGAAAGACAATGGACTGGTCTGTCAAGGTCTGGTTTCCTGATAAGACTCCATTTTCCCAGCCAGAGCTGATGGTCGCAGCCTTGACAACCGAACCTGGGACAAAGACATTGGTTACCGTTCCCAAGGAATCAGGAGTCAACTCGCCCGTTTTCAGGTCATGTTTGAGTCCTGACATAGACAAAACAGCACCTGTTTTGGGGTTAAGGGCGACTGCATACACACCCTCAGAATACTTGGCTCCACCATTTCCTAGCTCGGAATTGAAATAACTTTTCAGCAAAGCATCCACACTATCTTGGAAGGCCAAATCAATGGTCAGCTTGATATTGTTCCCCTTACTACCTTCCTCAATTGTATCCACGCTTTCCATATTGCCATATTTATCCAGATGGATTTCTTTTACCGAGCGTTTTCCTTGTAAGGTCTCTTCATATTGCTTTTCCAAATAGGAGGTTCCAACACGGTCATTTAGAGAATAGCCTTTTTTAAGATAGGCTTCTGCTTCTTCCGCTGGGAGACCAGCTTTTTCACTGGATACACTCCCTACTATAGAAGAAAGGGAAGTTTCCAAAATCTTTCGATCCCAAGAAGTAGAAATACTAATGCCAGGCATCTCCTTTGAAATAGAGGCAATAACAGCCACCTGAGAATCATTTAGAGGATCTGTCGCAATGGTTCCTGTCGCAAAGTTTCCAACAGCATTTAACTGACTAAAAAGATAGATTTCTTTCTTTTCATCCTCTGTATAGTTTAGTTGACTTGTTGGAACACTATCGACCGCATTGTTATACAGTTCTGATTCGGATAGACGATTGCCATCTGAATCCAATCGTTTCTCACTTGGGAGAGCTTCCACTGTTTTTTTATAGATTTCAGGATCAGCCAAATAGTAATCAGCCAGCTGGCGTTCTGTCAAATTTGGCGAACTGATGCTCACATAAGTCAGTAACTTTTTAGCTATTTCTTTTAAGTCTGTAGCCGTCATTTTATTGCTACGCGTAAAGGAAACAACCTGCTTTAACGTATTTTCTACCAAAGGTTTTCCACTAGCATCATAAATTTCCCCACGGGCAGAACTGGTTGTGACCTTGGTCTGACTAGCTGAGGCTAGCTTTTTTTCGTAAAAATCCTTGTTCAAAACCTGCATATACAACAAACGACCAATAATGGTCATAAAGAGTAAAATGACGATTGAAAACAATAAATTAAGCCGAATCGGAATCGAATGGCTGTTAAATTTTCTCATACAAATCAGTCTCATTTCTAACTTAAAGTCTTACTCTTAATTGTACCACAATTTGAGCAGAAAATTATGGAAAAGTAAGAAGCTTTTTTTCGTTTTTACAGTAAGATACGTTTTTATTTATCCATCCCTATATTATATGTTATAATGAATGTAAAAGTTCAATAATCTAGTCTTTTTCCAACACGACTCATTTAAAGGAGCCTTCCCTATGGACAAACCAGATATCGCAACTGTCATTGATTCACATTTTGAAGAAATGACAGACCTAGAGCAAGAAATCGCTCGCTATTTTTTACAAGCAGAAACCATTCAAGATGACCTTTCCTCCCAACAGGTCACTCAAAAATTACATATCTCTCAGGCTGCACTAACTCGCTTTGCTAAAAAGTGTGGCTTTACTGGCTACCGAGAATTCATTTTCCAATACCAACATCAGGCAGAAAATCAAGCCAACCAAGTCTCCAAGCACAGTCCACTGACCAAACGAGTCCTCAGAAGCTATAGCAATATGAGGGAACAAACACAAGACTTGATTGACGAAGTCCAACTAGAACGAATTGCCCAATTAATCGAAGATGCTGAGCGTGTCTACTTCTTCGGAACAGGGAGTTCTGGCCTTGTTGCTCGTGAAATGAAATTGCGCTTCATGCGTCTGGGTGTGGTCTGCGAGGCCTTGACCGATCAAGACGGCTTTGCCTGGACAACCAGCATTATGGACGAAAATTGTCTCGTACTTGGTTTCTCACTTTCTGGTACAACTCCCTCTATTTTAGACAGTTTATTAGACGCTAAGGAGATGGGGGCAAAGACTGTACTCTTTTCAAGTGTTCCCAATAAAGATAGCCAGACCTATACAGAGACCGTTCTTGTAGCTACCCACAGCCAGCCTTCCTATATCCAACGAATATCCGCTCAACTTCCTATGCTCTTCTTTATCGATTTGATTTATGCCTACTTTTTGGAAATCAATCGTGAAAGCAAGGAGAAAATCTTTAATAGCTATTGGGAAAATAAAAAACTCAACGGCTATCGTAGACAAAAACGCGTAAGAAAATCCTAGTTTGGCTGAGCCAAACTAGGATTTTTATTCATCACCAAACATACCTCTTCAAGATTATGAATCAGTCGTATCTTGACTTAGTCTTAAATAATTTCATGTAATCACTTTTTGAAGGGAGTAAATAAGCAAGTCTGACGGTATCCTCAACAATTGTATATAATACGATGTAATCCTTACTCAAGGTCAATCCTCGCGTTTGATAGCGAGGATCTAATTTCTTACCAAATTTTTCATCGGCATCAAATCCAGCTTGGGGGAAAATTTCTAGCCGATTAATATCTTTTCTAATATTGGCTACTTTTCGTCTAGCAGCCTCTACAGAACCGATTTCCTCTGCTATATACTGATATATTTTATCCAGACTATCAATCACTTTAGGAGAATACAAAATCCGATATTTTTTATAATCCATAGCGTGTCACGACATCCTCATCTGTCAAGTAATTTCCAGCCTCAATCTTGGCATAACTTTCTTGAACTTCTGCTTGTAATTGTCTAAACAAATACTCCTTCTCTAATTCCTCTTCACTCAGTAAATCTACTTCATTTGTTACGGCAACATTCTTTAAAAATAATCTGAGTGCCGATGAAAGAGAGAGATTTTGTTCTTTTAACACTTCCATGGCATCATTTACCAATTCTCTATTAGCTTGGAAGGTCACAATTTTATTTGAATTCGCTATAGACATTTTATATAACTCCTTTATATATTTTATTTATTATCTCACAATTATAAAGAAAGTCAAGGGAACTTGATTAGAAAATCCTAGTTTGGTTGGGCCAAACTAGGATTGTTTTGTATTGATACTCTTCGAAAATCAAATTCAAACCACGTCAGCTTCGCCTTGCCGTACTCAAGTACTGCCTACGGCTAGCTTCCTAGTTTGCTCTTTGATTTTCATTGAGTATAAAATGATAATAAGCACCCAA
>CAURES010000039.1:0-14620 GCA_963523725.1 uncultured Streptococcus sp. | reverse complement strand
TCGGTCACGGTGCCAATCTTACTGCCAGTCTTCGTACTCTTCTAGGATATAAAGAGCCACTTCTTCGTAAAGATGGCGGTCTAGCAAATGCCAGCCTGACCATTCTAGAAACCCATGATTTTGAAACATTTACTCTCGATACTTGGAATGATACTTCCTATCAATAACAGGACTTGATTTTATACTCAATGAAAATCAAAGAGCAAATTAGGAAACTAGCCACAGGTTGCTCAAAGCACTGCCTTGCTGTAGATAGATGTAACTGACGAAGTCAGTTACATCTATCTACAGCAAGGCAAGTGGAAGTTACTTTGAGAAGTTACCAGCGTCAAGTTCTTTTTAGTTTTGAAAGATTATCCGTGAATTTCTTGCTTATTTATGATAAAATGGGAGTATCGCAAAAAATGACTCATCGTATTCAATTTTGAGTAAAACTAGGAGGATCCCATGTCTACAGAACATATGGAAGAACTAAATGACCAGCAGATCGTTCGCCGTGAAAAAATGGCTGCGCTCCGTGAACAAGGAATCGATCCCTTCGGAAAACGCTTTGAACGTACTGCAAATTCACAAGAATTAAAAGATAAATTTGCTGACCTCGATAAAGAACAATTACACGATAAAAACGAAACAGCTACTATCGCAGGACGCTTGGTAACCAAACGTGGTAAAGGTAAAGTTGGATTTGCCCACCTTCAAGACCGCGAAGGTCAAATCCAGATCTACGTTCGTAAGGATGCTGTCGGTGAAGAAAACTACGAAATCTTCAAAAAAGCAGACCTTGGTGACTTCCTTGGTGTCGAAGGTGAAGTGATGCGTACAGATATGGGAGAACTCTCTATCAAGGCGACTCACATTACACACTTGTCTAAGGCACTTCGTCCTCTACCAGAGAAATTCCATGGTTTGACAGACGTTGAAACAATTTACCGTAAACGTTACCTTGACTTGATTTCTAACCGTGAAAGCTTTGAGCGCTTTGTCACTCGTTCAAAAATCATCTCTGAAATCCGTCGTTACCTTGATCAAAAAGGTTTCCTTGAAGTGGAAACACCTGTTCTTCACAACGAAGCTGGTGGTGCTGCTGCCCGTCCATTTATCACTCACCACAATGCCCAAAACATTGACATGGTGCTTCGTATCGCGACCGAGCTTCACTTGAAACGCCTTATCGTTGGTGGTATGGAACGTGTCTATGAAATTGGCCGTATCTTCCGTAACGAAGGAATGGATGCTACTCATAACCCTGAATTTACTTCTATCGAAGTCTACCAAGCTTATGCAGACTTCCAAGACATCATGGACTTGACGGAAGGCATTATCCAACATGCTGCTAAAGCTGTCAAAGGCGAAGGCCCAGTTAACTACCAAGGAACTGAAATCAAAATCAATGAACCATTTAAGCGTGTTCACATGGTGGATGCTATCAAGGAAATTACTGGTGTAGATTTCTGGCAAGACATGACTTTCGAGGAAGCCAAAGCTATCGCTGCTGAGAAGAAAGTTCCAGTTGAGAAACACTACACTGAAGTTGGTCACATTATCAATGCCTTCTTTGAAGAGTTTGTTGAAGAAACCTTGATCCAACCAACCTTTGTCTATGGACATCCAGTAGCTGTATCTCCACTTGCTAAGAAGAATCCTGAAGACGAACGCTTTACTGACCGTTTCGAACTCTTCATCATGACTAAGGAGTACGGTAATGCCTTTACTGAGCTCAACGATCCAATCGATCAACTTAGCCGTTTTGAAGCCCAAGCTAAAGCTAAAGAACTTGGTGATGATGAAGCTACAGGTATCGACTACGACTACATTGAAGCTCTTGAATACGGTATGCCACCAACAGGTGGTTTGGGAATCGGTATCGACCGTCTCTGCATGCTCCTCACTGATACAACTACTATCCGTGACGTATTGCTCTTCCCAACAATGAAATAAACTCTTATCCTCTGGTATTTGCCAGAGGATTTTTTGATGCAAAAAAGACTGAGTAAAAACTCAATCTCTACTTTTCACTTCTTTGGTTGCTACATCTTCTCCAAACCATTTTTGGCTGATTTCCTGGAACTTCCCTTCTTGATGTAGTTCAACAAAGGATTGATTTAAAGCTTGCAGTAATCTTTTGTCAGCAGGTCTGACACCTACAGCAAAAGATTCACTCTCAAATCCAGCTGAAAAGACATTATAGTCATTTAATATTCCTTCAGACTGAAGATAATAATTGGCATATACTCGGTCAATCAACAAGGCATCAATACGGTCATTCTTCAAATCAATCAAGGCTTCATTGAAACTCTGGTATTGATTGGCCTTCTGGTCTTTGACACGATTTTTCAGTAAATCTGGCTGGGCTTCAAAGTCTAAATAACCAGAGGATCCGGCTTGGGCTCCCAAGGTCTTATCCTTCATATCCTCTACTGAACGAATTTGCTGGCCTTTCTTGGCAACCAAAACTTGCTGATTTTCCATATAAGGAATGCTAAAGGCAACCTTTTCTCGGCGTTCATCAGTGGCAGAATAGCCATTCCAGATGGCATCTATGGTTCCATTTTGCAGTTCCGTTTCCTTCATATCCCAGTCGATTGGCTGAAATTGAACCTTAAAACCTAATTTTTCAGAGACAGCTTGTGCTAAGTCAATATCAAAGCCCGTATATTGGCCATTCTTTTCTTCAAATCCCATGGGTACAAAGGTATTGTCAAAACCAATGGTTATACTGCCTTGCTCTTGATACTTATTCCAGTTATCCTGCTTTGGATCGCTAGCCTTCTGAGTACAAGCCGTTAAAAAGAGAGTCAGGAACGAAACCAATACCAAAGCAATTTTCTTATTAGTCATCGGCACCTCCTACTTGGGCTCAACCTTGAGAATCTGATCTGCGATATTTTCAGCGAATTGTAAATCGTGGGTAACCACAATCTGCGTCATCCCAAGTTCCCTATTTTGCAAGATCAGTTTTTCCACTTCCAAGCGTAATTCTGGATCTAGGGCCGAAGTTGGTTCATCGTAGCCAATGATTTCTGGGTCAATCATCATAGCACGCGCCAAGGCCACCCGTTGCTTTTGCCCACCAGATAGTGAGAATGGATAGGCGTCTGCGTGCCCTGCCAGTCCTAACTGTTCCAAGAGATCACGCGCCTTCTTCTCAGCCTCTTCCTGCTTCATTCCCATCGTTTTTACGGGCGATAAGGTCAAATTATCTAGAACTGATAAATGAGGGAAAAGTTGAAAATCTTGGAATACAAATCCCAATAAATTCCGCTTCTCCAATTCATCCAGTTCTAAAGGTTCTCCATTATAAAAGATTTGCCCTGAATCAATGGTTTCAAGACCTGCAAGCATACGTAAGAGAGTTGTCTTACCTCCACCAGAAGGCCCAACGATAGCCAGGATTTGCTTTTCAGGAATTTTTAGACTGAAATTAGATAAAATTTGCTTTTCACCAAATCCCTTATTGATATTTCGTAATTCTAACATGGCAACCTCCTATCTATAGTAACTGTACTTCTTCTCAACTTTTTTGGCAAGAATGGTCACAATCCCAATCAAAATCAAGTAAATGGCTCCTGCCAAGAACATGGGAACCAGGCTAGCGTCACGGTTGGCAGCTGTTCGACTAGCCAAGATAAGATCTGAAATTCCTAGAGCATAGACCAGAGAAGTATCCTTGACCAGACTCATAACTTCATTAAATACGCTAGGAAGAACAATCTTGGTCACCTGAGGCAAGATAATATAGCGAACTGTGGCAAAAGGACTGAACTTCAAGACCTTAGCAGCCTCATATTGACCTTTAGGAATGGTATCAATCCCTCCACGGAAAATTTCAGCAAAGTAAGCCGCATAATTGAGAACAAAAGCAATGATAGCCGCAGGAAGGCGATCTAAACGGATCCCAATACTTGGGAGCACATAATAGATAAAGATCAATTGCAAGAGCAAGGGTGTGCCTCGCATGATCCAGATATAAATGTTAATCAGATGATGGAGGAGCTTCCAATGGACTTGCAAGGCAAAGGCAATCAAAACGCCCAAGGGAATAGAAAAAATCAAGACCAGTGCAAAAACCTGTAAAGTCATGCTTGCACCGCTCAATAAACTCGGTAATATCTCAAACAAATAAGACATACTGCACCTCCTAAAAATAATTGCTCCTATTATAGCATAAATAAACTAAATAACCAACTATTTTTGTAAAAAAATTCTTTTTTCAATAGAAAAAATACAGTGTCTTGAAGCTAGAATAGGACAACACGACTTATAAAGCCTTGTTAGAAATTTGATTTGAATTCCCTAGTCTATTTGTTTATATTCCATTTCAATATATTATAATTTATAAGTGAAAAGAAAGGACAAATTTTGCCCTTTCTCGATCTTAGCTTCTATTTGTTACAGTTAACTTGACTGATAATTGGAGTTTTATCTTACGTATTTAAGATGGATTGTCTTTTTTAGTTCGTGCCAATCTCAAGGCACGATTTGGATTGAGACGATTAAATAGTTCTTCCAATTTCTTTTCATTCCAAACGTCTGCGGCGGAAACAAAATTACCATCCGCATCTCGGAAAGATATCGGTTTATCTCCCATATCAATCTCCTAGTCTACAAATTCAAACTCAAATTTACCAATGCGGACCAAGTCCCCATCCTTAGCACCACGCGCACGAAGAGATTCATCAACTCCCATGCCACGTAGCTGGCGAGCAAATTTCATGACTGATTCGTCACGATCAAAGTTGGTCATATTAAAGAGTTTCATCAGTTTTTCACCAGAAAGCACCCATGTCGCATCGTCATCACGGCTAATTTCAAAGGCTTTCTCTTCCTCGTCAAATCCATAGTAAGCTTCTTCTTCCATATCGGACTCGTCGTAGAGCAAGAATTCTGGTGTCTTGTCTAACAATTCAGCTGTAGCATCCAAGAGCGTTGCGAGACCTTGCTTAGTCAAACCAGAAATTGGGAAAATAGCTGGTAACTCTTCAAATTCATCGTAGTTTTCAGCTAATTTTTTCTTGAATTCTTCAAGATTTTCCTGACTCTCAGGCATGTCCATCTTATTAGCTACAATAATCTGTGGACGCTCCATGAGACGAAGATTGTATGACTCCAACTCCTTATTGATAGCTAGGTAGTCCTCATAAGGATCACGGCCTTCGCTAGCTGACATATCAATGATGTGAAGGATGACACGTGTACGCTCAATGTGACGGAGGAACTGAGTTCCCAAACCAACACCTTGACTAGCCCCTTCAATCAAACCTGGTAAATCAGCTACTGCAAAGGATTCACCTGATTGGGTGCGAACCATACCTAGATTTGGCACAATGGTCGTAAAGTGGTAGGCACCAATTTTAGGTTTAGCTGAGGTAATAACACTTAAAAGAGTTGATTTCCCAACAGATGGGAATCCAACTAAACCAACATCTGCCAAGATTTTTAGTTCCAATTGTAACTCACGTTCCTGACCTGGTTCTCCATTTTCAGAGATTTCCGGTGCAGGATTTTTTGGTGTCGCGAAACGAATATTTCCACGTCCACCACGACCACCGTGGGCTACAATAAATTCTTGACCATGTTCAATCAAATCTGTCAAGACCTTGCCAGTCTCCGCATCACGCACAGTCGTACCTTGCGGCACTCGAACTCTAAGGTCCTCAGCACCACGACCATGCATCCCTTTGGTCATTCCTTTCTCACCAGAATCAGCCTTGAAATGGCGATTATAGCGGAAATCCATGAGGGTACGTAGACCTTCATCTACAACGAAGACGACATTGCCTCCACGACCACCATCACCACCCCAAGGACCGCCATTAGGGACATATTTTTCACGGCGAAAGGCAACCATGCCATCACCACCATTACCAGCCTTGACCTTGATCTTAGCTGTATCTAAAAACATACTCATTTTTTCTTCTCACTTTAAAAAAGGGCTGGGAAATCCCAGTCACTAAATTTTCTTGAATCTATTTTATAGATTACTGAGGGCACCAATTGCAGTTGCAAAAATTCCCAATAAACTTGCTACTAGCATGATAATCACGATAAACAAGGTTATTTTCTCAAACATAGTTTTTTTACGATTTCCATTATCTCCAAATGCCATTTTTCTCTCCTTCGTTACATTCTATTTTCTATTATCTTAGCATGAATTGAGCTAGTTTTCAATAGTCAGTTGATACCGGTGCGATAATCCATAAAATGATATAAGCTACAACTCCTGCTCCATAACCAAAAGCAAGAACACCCCATATTACGCGAACAATAGTAGGATCCATATCAAAATAATGGGCTACCCCAGCACAAACACCAGCAATCTTTTTATCACGACCGCTTCTCATTAATTGTTTTTTCATACTGTTCCTCTTTCTATTCTTCATGGTCTTTCCAATAATCTCTTATGCTGATTAACTGTACTTTTGAAGCCTTCAGCATACGTCTAGAGCCTTTTACGGGCACAGCAACCACCTTTTGCGGTAAATACAAAACTGTCTTAAAGATACGCTGGCTGACCGTATCATCTTTGGCTAAATCTTTCTGGAAGTTATTTGAAATAATGGCATCCAGATAAAACTCATGCACTCGTTTCCCAAAGTTTTCAGCTGAAATCTCGTACAACTTCTCTGATAAAGTATGCTCATTCATGTCTGGTGTTGCAATCAGGGCCTCCAGAATAGCTCCAGCCAAATCATGTTCACCGTAATACAAGGTTCCAAACATTTTATCACTGATCAGATTGTCCAGATAAGGATTTCCATGAGCAATGACAGGCGTTCCACTGGCTAAGCTTTCCAAGTAGGTCAAGCCTTGGGTTTCACTTGTCGATGCCGAGATGAAGAAATCCGCCGCCTTATAGTAAAGAGCTGTCTCACTAGGAGCAATCATCCCTGTAAAGACAACAGAGTCTTGAATCTCTAGTTTCTGGGCTTGCTCTTTGAGGTCATCCAGATAAGGACCATCCCCAGCTACCACCAGTTTAACCTTGTCTTCTTCTTTCAGAACTTCTGCAAAGGCTGCTAATACTGCTTGAATATTTTTTTCATAGGAAATTCTGGAAAGACTAAGCAACATCTTTTCATCATCTTGAATCCCTAGTTTAGTACGCAGTTCTGTCAAATTTTCCTGCTTGATTTCCGGACGCTCAAACTTAGCTAATTCAATCCCAGTTGGAATGACCCGTTTTTCCACCTTGACCTTGTAGTCAGATAACAAGTCACGGACAATCTCACTCGGGCAAATAACCCCATCTACATCATGCAAGAAACCTCTAACCAAGTACTTGACCATACTCGGACGAATCAACATCCCCTTAGCAATATAGTGGACATAGTCTTCGTATTGAGTGTGATAGGTATGGATGATTGGAATCTTCAATTCACGCGCAATCCAAATCCCCAACAGGCCAAGAGAAAATTCTGTCTGAGTGTGGATAATATCTAGCTGATATTGTTTGGCAATTTCAAGCGCCTTGCTGAATCCTCGATAGGCAAAGCGGCGATCCTTAAAAGCAAAAAAGGGAACACTTGGAATGCGGATGATTTGCCAATCTTCGTAACGATTGACATCCTTATCTGTCGTCGTAAAGATAAAAACAGCATGTCCCTGCTTTTCAAGTTCTGTTTTCAAGGTTCGAATACTGGTCGCAACACCAGAAACCTGAGGAAAATAGGTATCTGTAAATAAACCAATTCGCATAGATTACCTCACTTTTTACTTTCTCCCTAAAGCGGCTTGTTTCTCATAAAAATCCAACCAGATTTGTAACAGATGCTCTTCTGAATACTCTCTGGAAATATTCTTAGCTTTTTCTTTGAGGTCTTTCAAGGCAGCAGGATTTGCTTGATATTCTAAAATAGCCTCTTTCATCTCTTCTCTATCTGCTGTCGCCCGATAATTTCCCTCTAAAATCACCTTATAAAGATCCAAATCACGTAGCATAATAGGAGCCTCACAACTGGCAGCTTCTAAAATAGTCATCGGAAAGAGTTCATTGTAACTAGGCAACAAGAAAAGGTCCGCTAGGGCATACAATTCGCGCATCCGCTCTGGTGACACGATACCTGGAAAAATCAAATTTTTAGGAGGATTTTCCATTATTTTCTTGTAGCGCTCATAACCATCTGTCATGCCACCAAAAGAGAAACCACCAGCCCAGATAAAGGTAATCTGAGGCAATTCCTCAGCCAGACGAATAAAGTCATCAATCCCTTTACGTTTCTGAACTTGACCAGCACCTACTACGATAAACTGATTGTCACTAAGACCTAGCTCTGTTTGCAAACTCGCCACCTCTTCTTGTGGAAGGGGATGCCATTTTTCCTTGTTGACAAAGTTAGGAATATAGGTCACTTTTTCACGTGGAATACCAGCTGCCACCAAATCCTCGATAAACATAGGATTAACCACAACCAAGTGCTCCATCCGGTTGTAAAAAGAAAATACATAGCGCTTGACAATTCCCTTTAAGAAAAATGGAATTTTCAAACTCCCCTCAAGTGTATCAGGCAAGAAATGCACATAGCCAATTTTTCTCCCTGAGCGTTTCTTTTGGAATGTTGATAAATAATAGGGGAAATCAATTGTATGAAAGTGAGTCACATCTGCCTCGATTGGAAGATTTTCTGTAACAATCAATTGGTCCTTGGCATCACGGTGAAGAAGACGAACTAATTCACGGTAAGCACCTGAAACTCCTTGTCCTGCTACTTTCTCACTTGAACTCAACATATTGATGCGTAATTTCTTTTTTTCCATAACTACTATTATATCATTTTCTTTGAATAAAATCAGCAAAAGAAAGGAGAGACTAGAGGAAAAGAGGGGAAATTTCCTCGCTCTTCCAATGGTCTCTCACATGCTTTTATTTGTTTACTTAATGCCTAGGGCAATGCGTGCATAGCGACTCATTTTTTCAACTGTCCAGGCTGGATACCAGACTAATTTAACCTCAGTATCCGTTACTTCTGGCACCTCTGTCATGGCATCATAAATCTGATCCGTCAAAAGGTCTGCTAGGGGACAACCCATAGTTGTCAAAGTCATATCAATCTCTGTTTGCCCTGTGTCGCCGTCAAAACGAATCTCATAAATCAAACCAAGATTGACAATATCGATTCCCAACTCAGGGTCGATGACTTCTTCCAAGGCTGTTAAAATTCGTGTTTTGATATTTTCAATTTGCTCTTCTGTATAAGCCATATTCATCCTCACTCTTAGTCTTCAATAAAATCACGAAGCGGTTTGCTGCGACTTGGTTGACGTAGTTTTCTCAAAGCTTTAGCTTCAATCTGACGGATACGCTCGCGAGTCACGTTAAAGACTTTACCCACATCTTCAAGGGTACGCATTTTCCCATCATCTAGCCCAAAACGAAGACGCAAAACATTTTCTTCACGGTCTGTAAGAGTATCCAAGACCTCATCCAACTGCTCACGCAAGACGATACGAGTTGTATAGTCCACTGGATTTTCAATCACTTCATCTTCGATAAAGTCCCCAAGGTGGCTATCATCCTCTTCACCAATCGGTGTTTCAAGGGATACTGGTTCTTGGGCAATCTTCAAGATTTCACGAACCTTATCAGGTGTCATATCCATACGTTCAGCAATTTGTTCTGGCGTTGGATCTTGCCCCAATTCTTGAAGGAGATTACGCTGCTCACGAACCAATTTATTGATGGTTTCAACCATGTGAACAGGGATACGGATGGTACGAGCTTGATCCGCAATAGCACGAGTGATAGCCTGACGAATCCACCAAGTTGCGTAAGTTGAGAACTTGAACCCTTTAGAATAGTCAAACTTGTCAACCGCCTTCATCAAGCCCATGTTTCCTTCTTGAATCAAATCAAGGAACTGCATACCACGGCCAACATAGCGTTTGGCAATAGAAACAACTAAACGAAGGTTGGCTTCTGCAAGACGTTGTTTGGCTTCGATATCACCCGCTTCAACAGCAAGCGCCAATTCTTTTTCCTCTTCATTGGTCAAGAGAGGTACGACCCCAATTTCTTTCAAGTACATACGGACAGGGTCATTAACCTTAGCCGAAGTTGAACCAATCAAGTCCTCATCGCTGAGTTCTGGCTCTTCTTCAGTGCTAAGAACACGCGCACTTGGATTTCCTTCGTTATCTGTGATCGAAATTCCTGCATCCTGAATCCGTTGCAAGAGATCTTCAATCCCATCAGCGTCCAAGGTAAAAGGAATAACCAGACTTGCATTGATTTCATCATCTGTTGCTGTCCCTTTTTGCTTATGATTACGGATAAATTCTGCTACTTGTACGTCAAATGTTGTTACTTCTTTTTGTTTTGTTGCCATTATTACTCCATTCTTCTCTTTTGGGAAATTAAACGTTCCAATTCTTCTAGGGCTGTGTCTGTATCTCCTACATGGCTAGCTTCCTGCACCTTCTTTTTGATTCTCATATTGTCCTGATTCAAGAGAGCCTTGTTTCGAGTCATTTCTACTTCACTTAATTCCTGCGGTGACATCTCATCAGGCAAATCCTGAGCTAAGACTTGGTACCAAGCTCTTTCAACTTCCTCTGTCTGTTCTGCTAGAACTTCTGGAGGAAGATTGCCATACTGACCAAGCAAGTCATATAAGACCTGAAATTCAGGTGTATCAAATGCAAAGTCTTCTCGCAAGCGGTAATCGTTCAAAACAAGAGGGGATTCCACCATTCGATAAAGTAGATGGGCTTCCGCCCTCATAATAGCCGATAACTGCTTGGTGACAGGCATAGTGATTGGCGTCGGTCTGGAAATTCCTTCCATGCGATTCTGCCTTTGCGCCTGACGACTCTCATTAACAATCTGCTCAATCTGGGCATAATCAAAGGACGCCAGACTATCAGCTAAAATATGAATATAGCTGTTTTGAGCAGTGATAGACTTTTCTTGAACAATCAAGGGAGCTATTTTTTCAATAAACTCAATCTGAGCCTGCAGATTTTCACTATTTTCAGGCTTGTACTGGTGAATGTAAAACTCAATCGGACTAATACGAGTTTTCGTTAATAGATAGGCCAAGTCTTCTGGTCCATTTTTTTGTAGATACTCATCTGGATCCAAGTTATCAGGCATGCTGACGATTTGCACAGGCATATCACCAATTTCATCTAAGGCTTTCAATGTCGCAGCTTGCCCAGCCTTATCGCCATCGTAAACAAGAACCAACTTCTTGGTTAACCTTTTCAGATGCTCAACATGCTCACGACTCAAGGCCGTTCCCATAGACGCCACAGCATTTTCGATTCCAGCCCGATAGGCTGCAATGACATCCATGAACCCTTCCATGAGGTAAATCTCACTGGCTTTACCAGAAGATTTTTTTGCCCTATCCATATGATATAATTCGTAACTTTTGTTAAAAATTGCAGTCGATCGGCTATTTTTATACTTAGAAGTTTGTGAATCCGTTTTCTGCCAGATACGACCTGAGAAAGCAATAACCTTTCCCTGGTCATTTGTCAGGGGAAACATAATCCGATTGTAAAAGGTGTCTACAAATTGATTGGCATCTGATAGGTAAAATAGCCCTGAATCTAGAAAATCCTCCTCACGATACTGACCAGACAAACGTTGATAGAGATAGTTTCGTTCTGGAGGTGCCAAACCAATCCGAAAATGCTTGAGCACTTCATCTGTCAAACCACGCTGATAGAGGTAGTTTCTGGCCTCTTCCCCCATGGTCGTTGTCATGAGAATAGCATGATAAAATTTGGCAGCATCTTCATGCATATCATAAAGAGCTTGGTGAGGCGAGGCTGGCTTCTGTTCACTATAAAGCGGTTTTTCCACCTCTATCCCGACACGCTGACCTAAGATTTGGACAGCCTCCATAAAGGGAACCCCTTGGTACTCCTCGATGAACTTAAAGACGTCACCTGAGCGACCACAACCAAAACAGTGGTAAAACTGCTTGTCCTCTACAACGTTGAAAGAAGGTGTTTTTTCACCATGAAAAGGACAGAGCCCTAGATAGTTCCGTCCTGCCTTTTGTAAAGAAATCACATCTCCTATGACTTCCACAATGTTGGCATTGTTTTTGATTTCTTCAATGACTTGTTTGTCAACCATACACAATACCTCCATGTTATCATAGTTTACTTTATATAGTATACTTTATTTCAGAAAAAAAGTAAACCATTTCACTCATTTTCCCTACTTTATTCAAAGAGCTGATAATAATCAGAGATTTTCATTTTTGCTTTTTCTTCTTGGTTCAAATCTTGGATAATTCGTCCTTCTTTCATGACAATCAAGCGATTGCCATATTTGAGAGCATCTTCCATATGGTGGGTAATCATAAGGGCTGTCAGCTGATCTTTCTTGACAAATTCATCTGTCAATTCCATCAAGGCCACACTGGTCTTTGGATCAAGGGCTGCAGTATGCTCGTCTAACAAGAGTAATTCAGGACGCTTCAAGGTTGCCATCAAGAGACTCAAAGCCTGTCTTTGTCCACCTGATAAGAACTCAATCGGTGTATTCAAGTGTTTCTCAAGACCGTTTCCCACTTTTTCAATAGTTGCCTGAAACTCATCCTTATAGCTAGTCAAGCGTCGTGGAAATAGTCCACGTTTTTCACCACGAAACTTGGCAATCAAAAGATTTTCAGCTACTGTCATACGAGGAGCTGTCCCCATCTTAGGATCTTGGAAAACTCGAGACAAATACTTAGCTCGCTTCTCTGGTGAAAACTTGGTAACATCTTCACCCAAGATACGAATAGTTCCACTGGTTAATGACAAGGTTCCTGCAATAGTGTTAAAGAGGGTCGATTTCCCAGCACCATTTCCACCTAAAATCGTGATAAAGTCCTGTTCAAAAATTTCTAAGGAAACATCATTTAAAATAATCTTTTCTTCATCAAAGCCATTTTTAACGACTTTGGTTGCATTTTTTAATTCTACAATTGCTGTCATTTGCTTAATTTGGCTCCTTTCAAGATTGTTTGCTTAAATGTTGGAATCATGAGGCAGACTGCTAAAATCACGGCACTGTACAAACGAAGGTAACTTGTATTAAAGCCAAGCGCAATAACTGCCCACACTAAGAATTGATAAGCGATAGAACCTACAACGATGGTAACCAGACGTTCTGCCAAGCTCAAACTCTTGAAAATAACTTCCCCAATAATCAAACTTGCAAGCCCCACAACGATAACCCCGATTCCTCGAGATACATCGGCATACCCTTCTTGCTGGGCAATGAGAGCTCCTGCAAGGGCAATCACACCATTTGATAAGACCAATCCCATGAGCTCCATGCGTCCAGTATGAATTCCAAAACTTCTAGCCATATCAGGATTGTCACCTGTAGCAATATAGGCTTGTCCGAGTTTGGTATCCAAGAAAAAGAGCATGAGAGCAATAACAATACTCACAAAGATGAGACCTGTCAAGAGTTGGTTCAAGTCTGAATCAAAAGGCAAAACATCCTGAATTTGCTTAGTTCCAAGCAGTCCTAAATTCGCACGTCCCATAATCAAGAGCATGATAGAGTGACAGGAAGTCATCACCAAAATCCCTGAGAGCAAGGTTGGGATCTTCCCTTTTGTATAAAGAAGGCCTGCTGCCATTCCAGCCAAACAACCTGCTCCAACAGCAATAAGTGTCGCTAAAAAGGGATTCACGCCTTTGGTTATCAAAGTGACAGCAACAGCGCCCCCAAGAGGGAAGGAACCTTCTGTCGTCATATCTGGAAAGTTCAAAATCCTAAATGTCATAAAGATTCCCAGACCTAAAATAGCCCAGACAAATCCTTGAGAAATAATAGATAATATCATCTGTTTCTTAACCTTTTCTATATGATTTCTATTGTAAAAAATTGGAGGAGATGTCCCCAACTCCTCCATTGTAGATTATTCAATCACTTGTCCTGCTTCTTTAAGAACAGATTCAGGAATCGTAATACCTAGCTCTTGTGCCAATTTTTTGTTGATTACTGACTTACCAGTTGAAAAGACATTGACTGGAGTATCAGCTGGTTTTGCACCTTTCAAGACTTGCGCAATCATTTTACCAGTTGCCACACCAAGGTCGTGTTGGTCAACTACAACTGATGCCAAACCACCTGCTTCTACCATGGCAGTCGCACTTGGGTAGATTGGTTTTTTAGCTGATTGGTTGCTTGATACAACTGTTGAAAAAGCTGATGCAATGGTGTTATCAATTGGAACCCAGATAGCATCGACCTTGCTAGTCATAACATTAACTGTTGAAGCAATTTCATTTGTTGAAGGAACTGCAAATGTTTCCACTGTCAAACCTGCTTTTTCAGCATAAGCCTTAAATTCTTCAACTTGAGTTTTTGAATTGTCTTCGCTGCTTGAATAAAGAGCTCCGATTGTTTTCACATTTGGTGTGAGAGCTTTGATGAGTTCAACTTGTTGTTGAGCTGGATTGTGGTCAGATACCCCTGTGATGTTGCCACCTGGTTTTTTCAAATCTTTGACCAAGTTAGCACCAATTGGGTCTGTAATAGCAGCCATGATAACTGGTAGGTCTTTTGTGGCGCTTGCCAAACCTTGAGCAGCTGGCGTTGCAATACCAACCACAAGGTCATTCCCATTTGCAACCAATTGTTTACTCATTGTCGCAACCTTACTTT
>CAURES010000038.1:0-14639 GCA_963523725.1 uncultured Streptococcus sp. | reverse complement strand
GGTGTTTTAAATTCTCCAGCTTTGGGCATCCCCTTTTCTCTCCGTAAGCGAATCAAGCCGTAAGCAAGCATAATCAAGTATGCCAAGGTACAAATGTTTAAGAAGGCTGCGATACTGGCTAGTGGGAATATTCCTGCTGCTACTGCTGAAGCTAGCCCCGTTAATATAGTAGCATTCTTTGGTACCTTGCTAGTCTTCGTTAGTTCTTTAAAGGCGGCAGGCATCAATCCGTCACGCGCTAAACTGTAAATCATACGCGATAGGGCATAGGTCATCGAGATACAAACCGTAATCAAGGTCAAGATAGCCACTAATGACACATAATTAGCTGCCCAACTAATCCCAACGCTACGAAGAGCAAAGGCAACGGCATCGTCGACATTTAGATGGCTATAATGAACCACACCAGTCAAGACAAGCGTCACCAAGGCATAAAGAATGGTTACGATAGAAAGCGATAAGACAATCCCTCTAGGAATATTTTTTTGAGGAGTCTTGACCTCATCTACAGCCATAGAGATGGATTCGAAGCCTAAAAATCCGAAGAACATTAAGGAGGCACCAGCCATAATACCAGTACTAGCTCCATAGATTTGTCCAAAACCATAAGGAGCAAAATTGCTCCAATTATCAAGCTTGATATGCCAAATTCCTACTAAAACAAAGAGAGCTAAAGCGGAAAATTTCAAAATCACTAGAATAGAATTAAAGCGTAAGGCTGCCTTGGCATTAAGTAAAACAAGCGAAGTAACTAGAACCAAGACAAGAATAGGAAATAAATCAACAAATGTCCCTGCTTGAGGATTAAAGGTACCATTTAAAGCCTGAGGAAGGGCTATCCCGTATTGAGAGAGCAAGCCTTTAAAATAAGCTGCCCAACCCGAAGCCACACCAGATATGGCTGTCATGAACTCCATCATGGTTAACCAGCCAGCCAACCAGGCTGGGAATTCTCCTAAAATAGCATAGAGATAACTGTAGGCACCACCTGTAGCGGGTACTCGTGAAGCAAATTCTGCAAAAAAGAGGGCTGATAATCCTACACACAAGGCAGAAATGACAATTGAAATCACTAGGGCTGGACCCGCTAGAGTTGCGGCTGCAGTACCTGTTATTGTAAAGACGCCTGTCCCTACCATGGCTCCGATACCTAACAAAATCAAATCCCATAACTTCAAATGCCTGTGCATCTCCGTTTTATCTAAACTAACATTCTTTGTTCTAAATATATTCATCTTTGACTCCAAAATAAAATGATGATTCTATTTTACCATAAATATAGGAGATTTGTGAATATTTATAAAACATTTTTCTGAAAAAATCTGACTACGGTAACTTCTCAAAGTAACTTCCACTTGCCTAACCAAAGTGGAAATTAGTCTAAAACGGATTTTTATGGTGGAATTAAGTGTGAGACGTTTGAGTTAGAAATGAGGTCTACTATGACAAAACATAAACACCTTACCCTTTCAGACCGTAATGATATCCAATTAGGCTTAGAGCGCGGTGAAACCTTCAAAGCTATTGGACAACTTATTCTAAAAGACTCGACTACTGTTTCTAAAGAAGTCAAACGAAATAAACAAATTAGAGACTCTACCTCTAACAACCTTCCTTGCCCTCTACTCGACAAAGCTCCCTTTGTCTGTAACGGCTGCCCTAAAAGAAGACAAAATTGTGGCTATAAGAAGATTTTCTACCTCGCTAAACAAGCTCAAAAACAATACGAACAAACTCTTGTCGAAGCTCGTGAAGGAACTCCCCTCAATTCCAAGACCTTCTGGGACATGGACAAAGTCATTTCTGATGGGGTTAAAAAGGGACAACACATCTATCATATCCTCAAAACTCATAACCTTGATGTCAGCTCCTCAACCATCTATCGACACATCCGAAAAGGATACCTATCTATCGCTCCTATTGACCTAGCCAGAGCCGTTAAATTCAAAGAAAGACGGAAAAGTAAGCTACCTTCCATCCCTAAAGAAGCTAAAAAAGGCCGTTCCTATGAGGATTTCCAAAACTATTTAGCTCTTAATCAACTAGACTCTTGGCTGGAAATGGACACCGTTATGGGCAGGATGGGAGGTAAAGTCCTACTCACCTTCAACCTCTCTTTCTGTAACTTTATCTTCGCTAGACTTCTGGATAATAAAACTGCCCTTGAGGTTACCAAACACCTCTATGAGATCAAGAACACTCTTCACCAAGCTGACAAAGATTTCTTCCAACTCTTTCCTGTCATTCTTACAGATAATGGTGGAGAGTTTGCCAGGGTTGATGACATCGAAATGGATGTGCGAGGAGAGAGTAAACTCTTCTTTTGTGACCCTAATCGCTCTGACCAGAAAGGGAGAATTGAGAAAAATCACACGCTAATTCGCGACATTCTACCTAAAGGAACTTCTTTTGACAACTTAACTCAAGAGGATATTAATCTCGTCTGCTCTCATGTCAACAGTGTCAAACGCGCTGCTTTGAATGGAAAGTCAGCCTATGAACTTTTTGCCTTTACTTATGGAGAAGAGATTCCTAAGCTTCTCGGTATTTCTAAAATACCTGCAGAAGACGTCTGTCAGTCGTCTACATTACTCCAACATAAGTTCTAAAAATTAACCTAAAACCCCATTCAAACGTCTCACACTAACTTCCACCATAGCGGAACTTAATCTGAAACGCTTTCAGATGAGGGGATTTTGTGCGCTCTTTTTTTCGATTCATTTCGGCTACAAAAGCGATGAAATCAAGCAGTATTAAAACCAGTGGAACTTACCCTGACACGGATTTCCACTGGTTTTTCCGATTTTTATCAGACTAACTTCCACTTGGATTAGCGGTGGAACTTAGTTTGGGAATTTAGCAAAATCTGACTACCTTTTTGCAACGGCTTAAGAACCAAAACTCTTGAAGAAGTTGACAATGGCTTGCCAGAGGGCACTTAGGAAATTACCGCCGTCCTCTATCGCCTTATCAGCATCAAAGTTAAGGTTGATATTTTTAAAACTGTCGCCAGCTTGTGAAACAATACTTTGTTTAAGCTCATTCAGTGTTTTAGTGAAGTCTGTATTGCTAAGAATATCACTTTTTGAGAGATTCAAAGCAAAATTGATGATCATATTGATTTGGTTTCCTGTTATAACCTGATCGAGTTTGTAATTTTTCAAGGTATCTTCAACAATCTTGCGGACATCTTCTTCTGTCAGATTTCCCTTGCTTTCTTTAGCTTTGGCGAGTCCTGACTTAATATCTGCTAAGGCAACGTTTAATTTATTAGCATCATAGCCTGATTTGTCCTTATTTTCAGCATTGATATCTGACAAAGCCTTTAGCTCTTCTTGAGCCAAATCTTTATTGGCTTGCGGCACCTTGGCTCCATTAGCCTCTAGCGAATAATAAATCCCTGCTAAAGCACTCTCACCTGTAACTGGAATGGGCGCTGCTACAGTGATTTTGGCATGTTCCACACCCAAAGTTACTGCGGCATTTCGATACATATCCTGAGTCACCTTAGTGATGTTTTCTGGTGTTTCAATCTTGACCTCAAGTGGCGACTTGTCACCTAGTTTTTGAATCTTGGCTGATGAATACAATTGTAAGCTAGAGTCATTTGCCACATTCATAATCTTAGAATAGACATCAGGTGTCATGGTCTTGAGTTCTTTGGTGTCTGTTGAGGCATTGTAGCCTAGTTTTTTTAGGGTTTGATTTTTTTGGTCTTCAGACAATGATGAACCTAGGACATATTCAGGTTGGACATAGGTTTCATCGATGACTTTTTGAACATCTGTTGCTGCATGGGCGCTATTCATAGCTGTTACCGCCCACAAGACCGCAGCACTAGTCAGAAAGAGTTTCTTTCTCATAGGGAATTTCCTCCTTTACCTTTCTAGAGTAATATATCTATCTTAAAGAAAACTTATAACAAAAACATCTGGACTAGCCAGATGTCGAAAAGAGAGTGAAACATTTGATGATGTAAAGGTTGAGTTGCACTTGTCTAGAATAATAATAGTTTCCTCCATTTACATAGAGTTCTGCACCGTGAAAAACGGAAATGGGGTGAATATAACTATAAGTCTTTCCAGTGGTATTACCAAGCAAGGGAGCAACAGTCTCACGAGAGTACTGTTTGGCCAGAGCCAAGGTATTTTCCTTGCCATTTTGGGCGATAAAATCGATATAGGCAGGTCCAAAATTATAGGCTTGAACAGCCGTCCAGACATCTACCCCCTTCTTCTGGGCCAGATAGAGATTGTCTGTCAGAGTTTGAACACCTTGCCGAATGCTAGAGGCATTATCATTGATGGTATTGGTAGCGCCACTAGCAGACTCACTAGACTGCATAACATCGCCTTCTTTTCCTTTTGTTTCGGTATAAATCATAGCGAGCACAAGCTCTTCGTTTGCTGGGGTGTCTTTTTCACTCAAGATTTCTCGCACCATGGGTTGATAGGTCATGACTTGCTTGACATCTTGGTGAACGCGGTAAGCTTTATAGCCAGCAAAAAGGAAGACTGCTAGTACAAGCACTCTTCGAATTCGTTTAAACATTATTTACTTTGGATATCCTCGATATTTTTGATTAAGATAGAGTAAGTTCCATTGTCATTTTGGATAAACTCAACAGACTCGGCGTCTTGATAGACGTTATTGGGAACGATGAGCTCAATTCCATTTGACAAGGAGAGTTTTTGATTTTCAAATTTTTTAAGCTGACGACTGGCATCAATTTCATCAAATTGAACTGGTTCTGGTACGGCTTCTTTGACTTGGTCAATAAAGCTCAAACGAGCTGTCAGATTGTTGTCAAAAAGGTCGTTGGCCAATTTTTCAGGTGACAATTCATTACTTTCTTCTAGATTATTGAAAATAGCTGATTTAACCTTGGATTGAAATTGAAAATCATCTGTGTTAAAAGTCTCAGCAATTCTCTGGGCTGTTTTTTCCAGTTCTTTGATAGACTTCTTAGGAGAAATCTTAGGAGCGACAGCAAGAAGATTATCTGAAAAATAGTTCAAAAAAGTCCCGTTGTACTTGATTCGTTTTTCAATCAGATGGTACTTACGACTCTGAAGATTGACCACCAAGGCCTCATCAGCCCCTGTTCCAAATCCAGGCAGGTTATTCTGAGTCAGCTTAATTGGATTATCAACTTCTCCTCCGAGGTGAGTCAAGGTCTCACGCAGGGCAATTCGCAAGAAAGCGAAATGTTCCACGCCTTCTTTAGAAAATTGCACAAAAATCAAGTCATTGGTCTTGAGATTTTCAGAAATGCTGAACTCCTCTTTCCAGAGATTAGCCAGTGTTACTGATGTCTCCAATAAATCATCTGTGATGTGATTGAAGAAGGGATTTTCTTCTTCGAAAATCCCAGTCTTGGCTTCATCTGAATACACACGTTCAATTTTTTTACGCAAGTATTCTTCGATTTTTGGAGTGATATTGAGAAATTTATCCGCTAGAAACAGCTCGGTATCATCTGGACTGAACTGATGGATAATAGCTTTCTTAATATAAATGTCCATAAAAATTTTAGTCCTCGTATAATGGGAAGGCATCTGTCAATGCTTTGACTTCACTTCTCACTTCTTCTAAGACAGCTTCATTTTCTGCATTTTTAAGGGTTTTAATGATAAGTTCAGCCACTTTGCGACTCTCTTCTTCACCAAATCCACGTGCAGTAATGGCTGCAGATCCGATACGAATTCCACTTGTCTTGAATGGTGACAAGGTTTCGTATGGGATTGAGTTTTTATTTAAGGTAATATTGACTTCATCCAGCAAGTTTTGAGCTACTTTTCCGTTTTCTACAACCTTGGTTACATCAACTAGGAAAAGGTGGTTTTCAGTCCCACCAGAAATGATACGGAAATCAGGGTCTTGCAAGAAGACATCTACCATAGCCTTGCTGTTTTTAATAACATTAGTAGCATATTCCTTGAAGGCTGGATCTAAGACTTCTTTGAAAGAAACAGCCTTAGCCGCCACAACATGCTCTAAAGGACCACCCTGAATACCTGGGAAAATAGCAGAATTGATTTTCTTAGCTAGGTCTTCATCATTTGTCAAAATCAAACCACCACGAGGGCCACGAAGGGTTTTGTGGGTTGTTGTTGTAGTGATATGAGCGTATGGCACTGGGCTTGGGTGAAGACCAGCTGCCACCAAACCAGCGATATGGGCCATATCGACCATAAGCTTAGCCCCAACAGCATCTGCAATTTCACGGAATTTTGAAAAGTCGATAATTTGAGAATAGGCTGAAGCACCTGCTACGATCAATTTTGGTTTTACTTCTTGGGCTTGTTTCAAGATAGCATCAAAGTCCAAGAGTTCCGTTTCAGGGTCCACACTATAAGAAACAAAGTTGTAGGTTTGACCTGAGAAGCTAACAGGAGCCCCATGAGTCAAGTGACCACCTGCTGCCAAATCCATCCCCATAACGGTATCACCTGGCTCAATCAAGGCCATGTAAGCCGCACAGTTGGCTTGGCTTCCTGAGTGAGGTTGGACATTAGCGAATTTAGCGCCGAAAATTTCTTTTGCACGTTCAATAGCTAGACTTTCTACCACGTCTACCACATCCGTTCCACCATAATAACGGCGGCCTGGATAGCCTTCGGCGTATTTATTCGTCAAGATAGACCCTTGAGCTGCCATAACAGCCTTGGAAACTACGTTTTCCGAAGCAATCAACTCAATGTTGTTTTGTTGTCGTTCTTCTTCTTTGGCAATAGCATTCCAGAGATCAGCATCATATGCTTTAAAATCATCTTTGTCAAAAATCATAGGTCTTCTCCTTTTATTGTGTGACTAGTCCATTAGTTTGATTTTACAATAAGAAAATAAACTAAAAGATGCGAATAAACCGTTTCTGCACTTTATCACAAGTATAACCAACTTTTTCATAAAATGCATGAGCACCCAGACGATGATCGGCAGAGTTTAAACGGATAAAGCCATAACCACGTCTTTTTGCTTCTTCTTCCAACCCTTGTAATAAGCTTTTACCAATACCTTGACCTTGCGCTTGAGGTGAAACTGCTAAAGCTAAAATATTAAATCCTGCTTTAGAATAAAGTGATTCATAGACCTCAGCGTGTACATATCCAAGCAAGGCATGACTAGCTTCATCCTCATAAGCAAGTAAGAAATGATGTGAATTCTGAGACAGTCTAGCTAGTTGACTAGACGTGTCCTCTTGACTAAAAGAATAACCCAAAGCATCTTGGTTGATGTCACATATAGCTTTCACATCAGTTTCTCTTAAATCTCTTAGCATCTTATTCCTCCTCAAAAGAAATCTCTGGCAACCTAGCAAGAATATCTTCTCGCTTAATGGCCCCTTGGCGTAAGATTTTCACCTTGTATCCAGACAAGTCCAAAATAGTTGAATCCTGTCCAGTTAGAAAAGCATCGTCTTCTAGACCCAGAACCTCTTGGTCAAAATCCTCTAGAATTTGATTAAAGGTCACTCCACTTGCCTGACCTGAGATATTAGCAGACGGTCCAATCAGAGGTCCTGTCTCTCGAATCAAATCAAGGGTAATGGGATGACTCGGCATCCGAAATCCCACTGTTGCAAGACCAGAATTGACCCAATAGGGAACTCGGTCATTGGCTTCAAGGATAATGGTCAAGGGACCTGGTAAAAAGGTCTTTACAAGTTTTTGCAGATAAGATGGCTGATTCTTAGAAAAGTGCAAGATTTCCTCTAGAGAGGCGATATTGAGATTAAGTGCCTTATCTCTAGGACGACGTTTGAGCTGGTAAACATGATCAACTGCTTTTTCATCTAAGGCCTTAGCAAAAAGACCATAAACAGTCTCTGTAGGTAGAACGACAGCTCCACCATTTTCCAACTCTTGTCTAATCCTGTCCATCATCAACCACGACCATCCTATCTTGACCAAATTGGTCCTTAAGTGTTCTTACACTTTTTTCAGGAAGATGCTTCCTAAAAAGTTCAGGAACACTTTGACCTTGCTTGTATCCAATTTCAAGGTAAATCTTACCACCATCTTTGAGATAGTCTTTTGCATCTTCCGCAATTCTACGGTAAATAGCTAGGCCATCCTCGTCTGCAAAGAGAGCTAGATGAGGCTCCGAATGCAAAACATTCAAGCCGACCTCTGACTCATCTTCACGAGAGATATAGGGTGGATTGGAAACAATTATATCATATTTTTCAGAAATTTCTGTAAAACAGTCAGATTTTTTTAAAAATATTTGAAGATTTTGATTTTTAGCATTTTCCTTAGCTAAATCTAAAGCATCTTGGGAAATATCTGCTGCTGTTACTAACCAATTTGGTCTGTTTTTTGCTAATGCAAGGGCTATAGCTCCACTACCTGTTCCAATATCCAGAACTGAAAGATTCGTCTCAGGATTTTCAGCCAGGATAAGCTCGACTAATTCCTCTGTTTCTGGACGGGGAATCAAAACCCGCTCATCAACTCTTAACTGCATACCAAAGAAATCTGCATGACCGATGATGTACTGTGCCGGTTTATGAGCTGCTAGCTGTTGGAAAATTCCTTTTACAAATACTTCTTCCTCTTCCGTCACTTCCTGCTGGAGGGCAAAAACAAAGTCCGTAAAAGAGAGATTTTTCAGGCTACGATAGACAAAAGAGAGGCTTTCTGCTTCCTCTCCTTGTCTTATCAATTCTTCTTCAAAATCTGAAAATAATTGAGCTAATTTCATTATTTGTTTAATTCTTCTAATTTTTGTGTTTGGTCATAGAGCACCAAGGCATCCACAACTTCGTCCAATTTACCAGACAAAATGGTATCTAGTTTTTGGAGGGTCAAGCCGATACGGTGGTCTGTGACACGGTTTTGTGGGAAGTTATAAGTACGAATCCGTTCTGAACGGTCACCAGTACCGATTGTTGACTTACGCTCAGCGTCTTGTTCATCCTGAGCAATTTGTGCAAAGTGGTCAGCAACACGCGCACGGATGATTTTCATGGCCTTCTCACGGTTCTTCTGCTGGGTACGTTCTTCCTGCATCTCAACCTTGATATTGGTTGGCAAGTGAACGATACGAACGGCAGTCGCAACCTTATTGACGTTCTGTCCACCAGCACCAGAGGCGTGATAGATGTCAACACGAAGGTCTTTTGGATCAATATCGTATTCTACTTCTTCTACTTCAGGCATGACAAGAACTGTCGCTGTCGAAGTATGTACACGGCCTTGGCTTTCTGTCACAGGGACACGTTGCACACGGTGGGCACCTGATTCGTACTTAAGCTTAGAGTATACAGACTGACCTGAAACCATAGCAACCACTTCTTTGAAACCACCGACACCATTCATAGAGGCTTCCATAACTTCAAAGCGCCATCCTTGTGCTTCCGCATACTTTTGGTACATGGTTAAAAGGTCTCCAGCGAAAAGTGCTGCTTCGTCGCCTCCAGCTGCTCCACGGATTTCTAGGATGATGTTCTTGTCATCATTTGGATCCTTTGGAAGGAGCAAAATTTTGAGTTTTTCTTCGTATTCTTCTTTTTCAGCCTTGGCATCTTTGAGCTCTTGCTTGGCCATTTCTTCCAAGTCCGCATCTCCGCCTGATTCCTTAATCATCTCTTCAGCATCGACGATATTTTGAAGGACTTGTTTGTACTCACGGTAGGCTGTAACTGTGTCACGAGTTGAAGCCTCTTCTTTTGAAAGCTCCATGAAACGTTTGGTGTCTGAAACCACATCTGGGTCACTGAGCAATTCTCCTAATTCTTCATAACGGTCTTCTACAGCTTGTAGTTGATCATAGATGTTCATTTTTCTTCATTCTCCTTATTGATTTCAGGGGCAAAATAATGTTTACGGCAAACTGAGATATAGGTTTCATTGCCACCAATCTGAATCTGTTCACCATCGTAAACGGGCAGTCCATCCTGTGTTCGCAAAACCATAATCGCCTTTTTCTTACAATACTGACAGATGGTCTTGATTTCGTCAATCTTGTCTGCTAAGAGCAAGAGATACTTGGAACCTTCGAACAGTTCATTGCGAAAGTCATTTTTCAAACCAAAAGCCATGACAGGTATGTCTAACTCATCAACAACACGAGCTAGATCGTAAACATGATGACGCTTAAGAAACTGGGCTTCATCGACCAAAACACAGTAAGGCTTTTCTGGTAGGTCTCGGATATAGCCAAAGATATCCGTCGTTTCCTCAATTGCAATGGCTGGGCGCTTCATGCCAATTCGACTCGACACATAGCCAACACCGTCACGCGTATCCAGAGCTGAGGTCATAATCACAACACCTTTTCCTTGCTCCTCATAGTTATAGGCCACCTTGAGAATCTCAATCGTCTTACCAGAGTTCATGGTCCCATAACGATAATACAACTGTGCCATGTTTCTTGCTTCACGTCCATTTCTAAATTTTTGCTACATTCTAGTATATCATAATTTTCTTAAGCTTTAAACGGCAAAATGTGGTAAAATAGAAGAAATCAAAAACTAGTGGAGGAAGTTATTATGCCATTTGTACGCATCGATTTATTTGAAGGACGCACGCTCGAGCAAAAGAAGGCTCTTGCTAAGGAAGTAACGGAAGCGGTTGTCCGCAATACTGGAGCCCCTCAATCAGCCGTTCATGTCATCATCAACGACATGCCTGAAGGAACCTACTTCCCACAAGGGGAAATGCGCACCAAATAAGCTAGCTTAAGCAGAATTGCTTAGGCTTTTTCAATCTCCAAGTAGCATCCATTGAAGAAATAGTCCAAATTTGTTACAATTTGAAAAGAGACTTGGAAAAATTTCCAAGAAAAGAGCTATTAATTAAAGGAAACATTATGATTACACGTGAATTTGATACCATCGCTGCTATCTCTACTCCACTAGGTGAAGGGGCTATTGGTATTGTCCGCTTGAGCGGAACAGAAAGTTTTGCCATTGCGCAAAAGATTTTTAAAGGAAAAGACTTGAATCAGGTTGCTAGCCACACTCTTAACTACGGTCACATCGTTGACCCTCAAACTGGTAAGGTTATGGACGAGGTTATGGTTGGGGCTATGAAGTCTCCAAAGACCTTCACTCGTGAGGATATTATCGAAATCAACACCCACGGTGGGATTGCGGTGACCAATGAAATTCTCCAGCTAGCTATCCGTGAAGGAGCTCGGTTAGCAGAACCTGGTGAATTTACCAAACGTGCCTTCCTAAATGGACGTGTTGATTTGACTCAGGCTGAAGCTGTTATGGATATCATCCGTGCCAAGACAGACAAGGCTATGAACATTGCGGTCAAACAACTTGATGGTTCCCTTTCTGATCTGATTAACAATACCCGTCAAGAAATCCTCAATACTCTTGCCCAAGTCGAGGTCAATATCGATTATCCTGAGTATGACGATGTTGAGGAAGCTACTACTGCTGTTGTCCGTGAGAAGACTATGGAGTTTGAGCAATTGCTAACCAATCTTCTTAGAACAGCCCGTCGCGGTAAAATCCTTCGTGAAGGAATTTCAACAGCTATCATCGGACGTCCCAACGTTGGGAAATCAAGCCTTCTCAACAACCTCTTGCGTGAGGACAAAGCTATCGTTACAGACATTGCTGGTACAACCCGTGATGTCATCGAAGAATACGTTAACATCAACGGTGTTCCTCTCAAATTGATTGATACAGCTGGTATCCGTGAAACAGATGACATTGTGGAACAAATCGGTGTCGAGCGTTCAAAAAAAGCCCTCAAGGAAGCTGACTTGGTTCTACTGGTGCTAAATGCCAGTGAACCACTAACCGCCCAAGACCGCCAACTCCTAGAAATCAGTCAGGAGACTAATCGCATTATTCTTCTTAATAAAACCGACCTGCCTGAAGCGATTGAAACTTCGGAACTACCTGAAGACGTTATTCGTATTTCAGTCCTTAAAAACCAAAACATTGATAAGATTGAAGAACGCATTAATGACCTCTTCTTTGAAAATGCTGGTCTAGTCGAGCAAGATGCTACCTACTTGTCAAACGCCCGTCACATTTCCTTGATTGAGAAGGCCGTTGAAAGCCTACAAGATGTTAATGAAGGTCTTGAACTAGGTATGCCAGTTGACTTGCTTCAAGTTGATTTGACTCGTACTTGGGAAATACTCGGAGAAATCACTGGAGATGCTGCTCCTGATGAACTCATTACCCAACTCTTTAGCCAATTCTGTTTAGGAAAATAAGAAAAATCCATGCACGTTATTGCGGTCATGGATTTTATTGTCTTATTAGTAATCTGGTCTTAAAACCCCTGTTACAGTTGCCTTAGTCGCTTCGTAGTCGCCATCTACGACAACTTTGATAATGCGTTTGGCATCTTCTTCTGGTGCTGGAACAAGAGGTAGACGAGTCGGTCCAGCTTCAAATCCCATATAGTTAAGAACTGCCTTAACTGGAGCAGGACTTGGATAAGAGAAGAGGGCATTGACTTTAGGAATGAACTTACGTTGAATAGCTGCAGCTTTCTTCATATCACTTTCTGCAATGGCAGTAAACATCTCGTGCATTTCATCCCCATTTGTATGAGAGGCAACAGAAATAACCCCGTCAGCACCAAGGTTCATGGCATGGAAAGCATCTCCATCCTCGCCAGTATAGACCAAGAACTCTTCTGGCTTGTGCTCAATCAAGTAAGCCATATTTGCCAAGCTAGTACATTCTTTGACACCAATGATATTTGGATGGTCAGCCAAACGAAGCATAGTTTCTGGAGTCAATTCGACAACCACACGCCCTGGAATGTTATAGATAATAATCGGTAGGTCAGAAGCATCTGCAATGGCCTTAAAGTGCTGATACATTCCTTCTTGAGAAGGTTTGTTGTAGTAAGGAACAATAGCAAGCCCAGCTGCGAAACCACCAAATTCTGCTACTTCTTTGACAAACTCAATAGAGTCACGCGTATCATTAGTACCTACACCCGCAATCAATGGAACGCGTCCATTGACAATCTTTTGTACAGCCGCAAAAAGTTCCAACTCCTCATCGTGGGTTAAAGTTGGACTCTCAGCAGTCGTTCCAGCTAGAAGAATTCCATCCGTATGATGAGCCAATAAATGCTCAATCAAGGCTGGAATAGCATCAAAATTAATGGAACCATCCTCGTGGAAGGGAGTAATAAAGGCTGTGATGATTTTACACTCTTTTAAATCTTGATAAGACATGAAAACACCTCTCTATTTCAAAGAAGGAGTTCATCTGAACTCCTAAACGATATGACTATTTTAATTCAAATTTCAATTCAGCTGTTGGACGAACCAAGCCACGTTCGTGCAAAGTTTCAGCAATCTGAACTGAGTTCCAAGCAGCACCTTTGAGAAGGTTATCTGAAACAACCCACATGTGGATTCCTTTTTCAGCATCCAAGTCTTTACGGATACGACCAACAAAGGTATCGCGTGAACCAACTGCATTGATAGCTTGAGGATAGATTTGATGAGCTACATCATCTTCAAGGACAGCGCCTGGGAAGGCTGCGATAGCTGCTTTAACTTCTTCAATTGGAGCCACTTCTTTTGTTTCGATGTAAACAGACTCAGAGTGAGCTGACAAGACTGGAATGCGCACACATGTTGCAGACACCGCGATGCTATCATCTTCCATAATTTTCTTCGTTTCCTTAGTCATCTTCATCTCTTCGTAAGTGTAATCATTGTCAGTGAAAACATCGATTTGTGGAAGAGCATTGAAGGCAATAGGATAATGTTTCTTGTCACCACCTGAAGGCAAGATTTCCGCATGCAAATCACGTGGGGTTACACCATCATTCAAGACTTCACGAAGTTCACGTTGTGTCTCAAGAATTGCTCCCATACCAGCACCTGAAACTGCTTGGTAAGTTGAAACAATGATACGGCCCAAGCCCCATTTTTGGCGAACTGGCTCAAGCGCCACCATCATTTGGATTGTTGAACAGTTAGGGCAGGCAATAATTCCGTTGTGGGCATCAAGTGCGTGAGCATTGACCTCTGGAACAACCAAAGGAACATCTGGATTTTGACGGAAGTAAGATGTATTATCTACTACTACCGCTCCAGCTTTCACTGCGTATGGTGCATATTTAGCTGATGTAGAACCACCTGCTGAAAAGAGAGCAATATCAACTCCTTCAAAAGCTGTTTCAGTCGTTTCTTCAATCGTAATATCTTGGTCTTTAAATTTCAAAGTCTTGCCTGCTGAACGTGCAGAAGCAAGTAAGCGGATTTTTTCGATTGGAAGTGTTGATTCTTCCAACATTTTTATCATCTGAGCTCCGACAGCACCTGTCGCGCCGACTACAGCAACTGTATATCCCATAAATAACCTCTTTCGGAATTTTCTAAAAATTTCTATAATAGATGTATTATACTACTTTTTCCATGAATTGCAAAGCTTTTTCATCAATTTTTGGAAAATAAAAATCCCCAGTCGTTAGACCAGGGACTAAGAGGCATCTTCATGTGATGAGCAGGTTCACACAACTCATCAAGGTCCGCTCCTGCGTTATGACCTCCTTATGCTCAATAGTAGTCCAAAGACTACCTATCGACTCATCGCATCTACTATTCTACTAAAGAGAATCACTTTTGTCAACAGACGAAACTCTTTATACTCTTCGAAAATCTCTTCAAACTTCGTCAGCGTCGCCTTACCG
>CAURES010000037.1:0-15015 GCA_963523725.1 uncultured Streptococcus sp. | reverse complement strand
ATCTATCGGGATTATCCCCTTGTTGCTCTTTAGTGTCATTCGTTCCTTGCTGGATGCACTGGGCTTGACCAAACTGTCCATGTACCTCATGCTTTTGTTACTTCCTCTCAATAGTGGATTTAATTACCTCTTGATTTACGGGGCCTTTGGTGTTCCAGAATTAGGGGGTGCGGGCTCTGGTTTAGGTACTTCCTTGGCCTATTGGGTTTTACTTGGAATTTCTGTTCTGATTTTATTTAAACAGGAGAAGCTCAAAACCCTACACCTTGAAAGACGAATTCCATTTAATATGGATAAAATTAAGGAAGGAGTTCGCTTAGGTCTGCCTATTGGGGGAACTGTCTTTGCGGAAGTGGCTATCTTTTCCGTGGTTGGCTTGATTATGGCTAAGTTCTCGTCCTTGATTATCGCTAGTCACCAGTCAGCTATGAACTTTTCAACTCTCATGTATGCCTTTCCTATGAGTATTTCATCGGCTATGGCTATTGTTGTTTCCTATGAAGTGGGAGCCAAGCGATTTGATGATGCGAAAACCTATATTGGTTTAGGAAGAGGGACCGCCCTCATTTTTGCGGCCTTCACCTTATCTTTCCTTTACATTTTTAGAGGAAATGTGGCCAGTCTTTATGGTAACGACCCAGAATTTATCGATTTGACAGCGCGTTTTTTGACTTACAGCCTTTTCTTCCAGTTAGCAGATACCTTTGCGGCACCGCTTCAGGGAATTTTACGGGGGTATAAGGATACAGTTATTCCTTTTTACCTTGGTTTGGTTGGTTATTGGGGCGTAGCAATCCCAGTGGCTATGGTATTTGATTCCCTAACAGATTTTGGCGCTTATTCATATTGGATTGGCTTGATTATTAGTCTAATCGTGAGTGGGGCGCTCTACCGTTGGCGTTTGACTGTGATTATGAAGAGATTTGAATCTTTAGTAAAATCTAAACGCTAAAAAGTTTGTGAAAAAATATTCTTGATAAGGAAATCCCTTATTCCTATGGGGTTTTCTTTTTTATTTTGTGAAATTTTTTTTAGAAAAACTTTGACAGTATTTGTCAAAAACGGTAAAATAGTAAGGTAAGAAGAAAGTTAGAAAGGCAAGAAGATGTCAACTTTAGATAAAAATCTTTTGCTAGAGATGTTCCGTAAGATGGAAGAAATCCGTCGCATGGACTTAAAAATTGCACAATTAGTAAAGAAAGGTAAAGTGCCAGGAATGACGCACTTTTCTGTTGGAGAAGAGGCAGCTAACGTGGGTGCTATGTTGGCTCTCAATCCAGATGATCTAATTACCTCAAACCACCGTGGTCACGGACAAGCTATTGCCAAAGGAATTGACCTCAACGGAATGATGGCTGAAATTCTTGGAAAATACACTGGAACCTGTAAAGGTAAAGGTGGATCTATGCATATTGCCGACCTTGATGCTGGTAACCTTGGTGCCAATGGTATCGTAGGTGGTGGTATGGGAATCGCTGTCGGTGCAGCTCTTAGTCAGCAAATGCAAAATACCGGAAAAATCGTTGTCTGCTTCTTTGGAGATGGTGCGACCAATGAAGGTGTTTTCCACGAAGCAGTGAACATGGCTTCTATCTGGAACCTGCCAGTCATTTTCTATTGCATTAACAACGGTTATGGAATCTCTGCGGATATCAAGAAAATGACCAATGTGGAGCATATCCATCAACGTAGCGCTGCTTATGGAATTCCTGGAATGTTTATCGAAGATGGAAACAATGTCATCGATGTCTATGAAGGATTTAAGAAAGCTGTAGATCATGTTCGTGGTGGCAATGGTCCAGTCTTGATTGAAAGTGTAACTTATCGCTGGCTTGGTCACTCATCATCTGACCCTGGTAAATATCGTACGCGTGAAGAAGTGGAATTGTGGAAACAAAAAGACCCGATCGAAAACCTTCGCAAGTACCTCATTGAAAATAACATTGCAAGTGCCGAAGAATTGGAAGAAATCCAAGCGCAAGTAAAGGAAGCCGTAGAAGCTTCTGTTAAATTTGCGGAAGAAAGTCCATTCCCACCACTTGAATCAGCATTTGAAGATATTTACGCAGACTAAGGAGAAAGAGATAAAATGGAAACAAAAACAATGTCCTTCCGTGACACCATTATCCTTGCTATGTCTGAGGAAATGCGTCGCGATGAAAATGTGTTCTTGATGGGAGAAGACGTCGGTGTCTTCGGAGGAGACTTCGGAACTTCTGTTGGAATGCTTGAAGAATTTGGTCCAGAACGTGTCCGTGACTGTCCGATTTCTGAAGCTGCCATCTCTGGAGCAGCAGCAGGAGCAGCTATGACGGGACTTCGTCCAATCGTTGATATGACCTTCATGGACTTCTCAGTTATTGCCATGGACAATATCGTCAACCAAGCCGCTAAAACACGTTATATGTTTGGTGGTAAAGGTCAGGTTCCAATGACTGTTCGATGCGCTGCTGGTAATGGAGTTGGATCTGCAGCCCAGCACTCGCAATCTCTAGAGTCTTGGTTTACTCACATTCCTGGACTTAAGGTTGTAGCACCTGGAACACCTGCGGACATGAAAGGACTGCTTAAGTCTTCTATCCGTGATAATAACCCTGTTATTATTCTTGAGTACAAGTCAGAATTTAACCAAAAAGGGGAAGTGCCAGTTGATCCAGACTACACGATCCCACTTGGAGTTGGGGAAATCAAACGCCAAGGTACGGATGTAACAGTTGTTACTTATGGAAAAATGCTCCGTCGTGTGGTTCAAGCAGCTGAAGAATTAGCAGAAGAAGGCATTTCTGTTGAAATTGTTGACCCACGTACCCTTGTTCCGCTTGATAAGGATATTATCATTAACTCAGTTAAGAAGACTGGTAAGGTTGTTCTGGTCAACGATGCCCACAAAACAAGTGGCTATATCGGAGAGATTTCAGCTATTATTTCAGAATCAGAAGCATTTGACTATCTAGATGCACCAATCCGCCGTTGCGCAGGAGAAGATGTGCCGATGCCTTATGCACAAAACCTAGAAAATGCAATGATTCCAACAGTTGAAAGCATCAAAGATGCCATCCGTAAAACTTATAACAAAGAATAAATTTACATAATATAAGTTATGTAAAATAATGCTTGCTTTTAACTTTAGTAACTTGAGATATGTAATGTACCCAAGTTATTTCTAAAGTTGCGACAGGAGAGAGTCGAATCGATGTTATTCGACGAACGACTTAGTAAGTCTACAAGGTTGACCGCCTGATAGCGGCAACCGTAGTAACTTGAGACACGTTTCGTATCCAAGTGATTTGAAGAGTTGCGACATGAGAGAGTCGAATCGATAATATTCGACGAATGAATTAGTAAGTCTACTAGGTTGACCGCCTAATAGCGGCAACCGTAGCAACTTGAGATACGTGTTGTATCCAAGTTGCTTGTAGAGTTGAATTCGGACGGAGGTCTGCGAAAAAAAGATAGATTTCCTTGTGTTCATCGAACACATCGTCAATCTCCTATTTTTTCATTGCCCTCTTAGTCCTTAATATCTTATATTCGAACACGGGCTAAAAGCTCGGAAAAAAGATAAATCTCCTTGACTTCATCGAAGTTAGCGTTGATTTCCTATTTTTCGGTCGCTTTTAAACGCCCTTAGTATCTTATAATAGAATTGGAGAGGTCATGGCTGATGACAAGCTAAGAGCGACTCCTGCGGCTAGAAAGTTAGCGGATGATTTAGGGATCAACCTCTACGACGTTTCTGGCTCAGGTGCAAACGGTCGTGTCCACAAAGAAGACGTGGAAACTTATAAAGACACAAACGTGGTTCGCATTTCGCCACTTGCAAAACGAATTGCCCTCGAACATAACATTGCTTGGCAGGAAATTCAAGGAACTGGTCATCGTGGTAAAATCATGAAGAAGGATGTTTTGGCCTTGCTTCCTGAAAATATCGAAAACGATACCATCAAGTCTCCTGCTCAGATTGAAAAAGTGGAAGAAGTTCCTGATAACGTAACACCATACGGTGAAATTGAACGTATTCCAATGACACCAATGCGTAAGGTTATTGCCCAACGTATGGTTGAATCTTACCTAACTGCTCCAACCTTCACTCTCAACTATGAAGTTGATATGACTGAAATGTTGGCTCTTCGTAAGAAGGTTCTTGAGCCAATCATGGAAGCAACTGGGAAGAAGACTACTGTAACAGACCTTCTTTCACTTGCTGTTGTTAAGACTCTTATGAAACACCCTTACATCAACGCTTCATTGACAGAAGACGGCAAGACCATTATCACTCATAACTATGTCAACCTTGCGATGGCAGTTGGAATGGATAATGGATTGATGACACCTGTTGTTTACAATGCTGAGAAAATGACTCTTTCAGAACTGGTTGTAGCCTTTAAGGATGTTATTGGCCGTACCTTGGATGGTAAATTAGCTCCAAGCGAACTGCAAAATTCAACATTTACTATCAGTAACTTGGGAATGTTTGGTGTTCAGTCCTTTGGTCCGATTATTAACCAACCAAACTCAGCTATCCTTGGTGTCAGTTCGACAATTGAGAAGCCAGTTGTCGTCAATGGTGAAATTGTGATTCGCCCAATCATGAGTCTTGGTTTAACAATTGACCACCGTGTCGTAGATGGTATGGCTGGTGCTAAGTTTATGAAGGACTTGAAAGAATTGATTGAAAATCCAATCTCAATGTTGATTTAAGAACAAGAGTATTCATTTTAAAGATATAGATAAAGGAAGGAAGACATGGCCTTAGAAGTAATTATGCCAAAAGCCGGCGTGGATATGACAGAAGGACAAATCGTCCAATGGAATAAAAAAGTCGGAGAATTTGTAAAAGAAGGAGAAATCCTTTTGGAAATCATGACTGATAAAGTCAGCATGGAATTGGAAGCAGAAGAAGATGGTTACTTGATCGCTATCCTCAAAGGAGATGGTGAAACTGTCCCTGTAACGGAAGTTATCGGTTACCTTGGTGAAGAAGGGGAAAATATCCCAACAGCTGGAGCCGCAGCGCCAGAAGCTAGCCCAGCACCTGCAGCAAGTGCTTCAAACGATGATGGTAAGAGCGATGATGCTTTTGATATCGTTGTGATTGGTGGAGGTCCTGCTGGTTATGTTGCAGCCATCAAAGCTGCCCAACTTGGTGGTAAGGTTGCTCTTGTTGAGAAATCTGAACTTGGTGGAACCTGCTTAAACCGTGGATGTATCCCAACCAAGACCTACCTTCATAACGCTGAAATCATCGAGAATATCGGTCATGCCGCAAACCGTGGTATCATAATCGAAAATCCAAACTTCACTGTAGATATGGACAAACTCCTTGAAACCAAGTCTAAGGTTGTTAATACCTTGGTTGGTGGAGTTGCTGGTCTTCTTCGTAGCTACGGAGTTACTGTTCATAAGGGTATCGGTACTATTACTAAAGACAAGAATGTCTTGGTAAATGGTTCTGAATTGCTTGAAACCAAGAAAATCATCCTAGCTGGTGGTTCAAAAGTCAGCAAAATCAACGTTCCTGGTATGGAATCTCCACTTGTGATGACTAGTGACGACATTCTTGAAATGAACAAAGTGCCAGAAAGCCTTGTTATCATCGGTGGTGGTGTTGTCGGTATCGAACTTGGTCAGGCCTTCATGACATTTGGTTCAAAAGTAACTGTTATCGAAATGATGGACCGTATAGTTCCAGCTATGGATGCGGAAGTTTCTAAGAACCTTCGCTTGATCCTTGAACGTAAAGGAATGACCATCTTGACTGGTACTAAACTGCAAGAAATTATTGAAGAAGATGGCAAACTTCGTATCAAGGTTGAAGGAAAAGACGATATTATCGCAAGCAAAGCCCTTCTTTCAATCGGTCGTGTGCCAGATCTTGAAGGTATTGGCGATGTTGAGTTTGAATTGGATCGTGGTCGCATCAAGGTCAACGAATACATGGAAACTTCTGTTCCAGGCATCTACGCACCGGGTGACATCAACGGTACTAAGATGTTGGCTCACGCAGCCTTCCGTATGGGTGAAGTTGCCGCTGAAAATGCCCTTAAAGGAAACCATGCTGTTGCCAAGTTGAACTTGACTCCAGCAGCTATCTACACTCTTCCTGAAGTAGCAGCAGTAGGTTTAACAGAAGAGCAAGCTCGTGAGAAATACGATGTAGCTATCGGTAAATTCAACTTTGCTGCTAACGGTCGTGCCATTGCATCAGATGCAGCTCAAGGTTTCGTAAAAGTCATTGCAGATAAGAAATACGGAGAAATCCTTGGTGTCCATATCATCGGTCCTGCAGCTGCAGAATTGATCAATGAAGCGTCAAGCATTATCGAAATGGAAATCACTGTTGAAGAAATGCTGAAGACTATCCACGGACACCCAACCTACTCTGAAGTCATGTACGAAGCATTTGCGGATGTTCTAGGAATGGCCATCCATTCACCTAAGAAAAAATAAAAGAAAGATAGATTAGACTGGAAAATAACTTTCCAGTCTCTATCGTATAAAGGGATATCATGAAATATATTATCAATCATTCAAACGACACTGCCTTTAATATTGCCTTGGAAGAATATGCCTTTAAACACCTTTTGGATGAGGATCAAATCTTCCTTCTGTGGATCAACAAGCCATCTATCATTGTTGGTCGTCACCAAAATACCATCGAAGAAATCAACCGTGATTATGTTCGAGAAAATGGTATTGAGGTGGTCCGCCGTATCAGCGGTGGCGGAGCTGTTTACCACGATTTAAATAACCTCAACTACACGATCATCTCAAAAGAAGATGAAAACAAAGCTTTTGACTTCAAGAGCTTCTCAACTCCAGTTATCAATACTTTGGCTCAACTTGGGGTTAAAGCTGAGTTTACAGGTCGTAATGACCTTGAGATTGATGGTAAGAAGTTCTGTGGCAATGCCCAAGCCTATATCAATGGCCGTATCATGCACCACGGTTGCTTGCTCTTTGACGTTGATTTGTCAGTCCTTGCTAATGCCCTCAAGGTTTCAAAGGATAAATTTGAGTCAAAAGGTGTCAAATCCGTCCGTGCTCGTGTCACCAATATTATCAATGAATTACCAGAAAAAATCACAGTCGAAGAATTCCGTGACTTACTCTTGGAATACATGAAAAAAGAATACCCTGAGATGACTGAGTATGTATTCTCAGATGAAGAATTGGCTGAAATCAATCGAATCAAAGAAACTAAGTTTGGTACTTGGGACTGGAATTACGGTAAATCACCTGAATTTAACGTCCGTCGTGGAACAAAATTCAACAGTGGCAAGGTTGAAGTCTTTGCTAATGTCGTCGAATCAAAAATCCAAGACATCAAGATTTATGGTGACTTCTTTGGTATCGAAGACGTTGCTGCAGTAGAAGATGTCCTTCGTGGGGTGAAATACGAACGCGAAGATGTCCTCAAAGCGCTAGAAACCATTGATATCACACGCTACTTCGCTGGTATTAGCCGTGAAGAAATCGCTGAAGCGGTAGTAGAGTAAAGAAAAGCTATTTGTTAGTCATTGTGGGTTGCAGACAAGATATTATCTGGATAGGACAAGTCTTAAAACCTGCTGAACGAGAATCAAAAAGAACTCACTTCCAATCCTTAATAAAAAAACTCGGAAGTTTGTTCTGAATCAACTAAATACGACTATTTGCAATTGAATATAGAGATGAGAAGGTCAGTAGTAGATTATCTGTAAGGTGACACAGACATGAGTTGTTTTTGATTTCTTCTTGCTATAAATATCCCAAAAGACTATTATCTCTTATAGTTGAACGATACCCCAAAAGTTAGATAGAGAAAATCTAATTTTTGGGGTATTTTATAATTCTTAATTTAGGATTTTTTAGTATCAAAAGATGTTTCATAAAATATGGACTCACCCTTTCAACTTAATCCTATTTATTACTTACTATCTCCAATAAAAGTGAAAAGGATGGAAAAAAGGTTGCATTTATGATATAATTTATTTTAAAGACCTTATTAGAAATCTTGAAAGAGTATTAAAAACTTAGAATGAGAAAAATTGTTATCAATGGTGGATTACCACTACAAGGTGAAATCACTATTAGTGGTGCTAAAAATAGCGTTGTGGCCTTAATTCCAGCTATTATATTGGCTGATGATGTGGTGACTTTGGATTGCGTTCCAGATATTTCGGATGTAGCCAGTCTTGTCGAAATTATGGAATTGATGGGAGCTACTGTTAAGCGTTATGACGATGTCTTGGAGATTGATCCAAGAGGTGTTCAAAATATTCCAATGCCTTATGGTAAAATTAACAGTCTTCGTGCATCTTACTATTTTTATGGGAGCCTCTTAGGCCGTTTTGGTGAAGCGACAGTTGGTCTACCGGGAGGATGTGATCTTGGTCCTCGTCCGATTGACCTACACCTTAAGGCTTTTGAAGCTATGGGTGCCACTGTTAGCTACGAGGGAGATAACATGAAGTTATCTGCTAAAGATACAGGACTTCATGGCGCAAGTATTTACATGGATACGGTTAGTGTGGGTGCGACGATTAATACGATGATTGCTGCAGTTAAAGCAAATGGTCGTACCATTATTGAAAATGCAGCCCGTGAACCTGAAATTATTGATGTAGCTACCCTCTTGAATAATATGGGAGCCCATATCCGTGGTGCAGGAACAAATATCATCATTATTGATGGTGTTGAAAGATTACATGGAACCCGTCATCAGGTGATTCCAGACCGTATCGAAGCTGGAACATATATTTCTTTAGCTGCTGCAGTCGGCAAGGGGATTCGTATAAATAATGTTCTTTACGAACACCTAGAAGGATTTATTGCTAAGCTGGAAGAAATGGGAGTGAGAATGACTGTATCTGAAGACAGCATTTTTGTCGAAGAGCAGTCTAATTTGAAAGCAATCAATATTAAGACAGCTCCTTACCCAGGCTTTGCAACTGATTTGCAACAACCGATTACCCCACTTTTACTAAGAGCGAATGGTCGTGGTACAATTGTCGATACGATTTACGAAAAACGTGTAAATCATGTTTTTGAACTAGCAAAGATGGATGCGGACATTTCGACAACAAATGGTCATATTTTGTACACAGGTGGTCGTGATTTACGTGGGGCAAGTGTTAAAGCAACTGACCTGAGAGCTGGTGCAGCTTTAGTTATTGCTGGTTTGATGGCCAAGGGGCAAACTGAAATTACCAATATCGAGTTTATCTTACGTGGTTATTCTGATATTATTGAAAAATTACGTAATCTAGGAGCGGATATTATACTTGTTGAGGATTAAACCGTAGAGGTGTTTATGAATATTTGGACCAAATTAGCAATGTTTTCTTTTTTTGAAACGGATCGCTTGTATTTGCGTCCTTTCTTTTTTAGTGATAGTCAAGACTTCCATGAGATAGCCTCAAATCCTGAAAATTTACAATTTATTTTCCCAACTCAGGCAAGTCTGGAAGAAAGTCAATATGCACTGGCCAATTACTTTATGAAGTCCCCTTTGGGAGTGTGGGCAATTTGTGACCAGAAAAATCAACAAATGATTGGTTCTATTAAATTTGAGAAGTTAGATGAAATCAAAAAAGAAGCTGAGCTTGGCTATTTTTTGAGAAAAGATGCTTGGTCGCAAGGATTTATGACAGAGGTTGTTAGAAAAATTTGTCAGCTTTCTTTTGAGGAATTTGGCTTAAAACAATTATCTATCATTACCCACCTTGAAAATGAAGCTAGCCAAAGAGTTGCTCTTAAGGCTGGATTTAGTTTGTTCCGTCAGTTTAAGGGAAGTGATCGCTACACAAGAAAAATGCGGGATTATCTTGAATTTCGGTATGTAAAAGGAGAATTCAATGAGTAAACATCAGGAAATTCTAAGCTATTTGGAGGAATTACCAGTAGGTAAAAGGGTCAGTGTTCGTAGCATTTCAAACCATCTGGGAGTCAGTGATGGAACGGCCTATCGCGCTATCAAGGAAGCTGAAAACCGTGGAATTGTGGAGACCCGTCCTAGAAGTGGAACAATCCGTGTCAAATCCCAGAAAGTTGCGATTGAAAGATTAACTTTTGCTGAAATTGCAGAAGTGACTTCTTCTGAGGTTCTGGCTGGGCAAGAAGGTTTAGAGAGAGAATTCAGTAAGTTTTCAATTGGTGCAATGACTGAACAAAATATCTTGTCTTACCTTCACGATGGGGGGCTCTTGATTGTCGGAGACCGAACCCGTATTCAGTTGCTAGCCTTGGAAAATGAAAATGCAGTTCTGGTTACAGGGGGATTTCAGGTTCATGATGATGTACTTAAGCTGGCCAATCAAAAAGGAATTCCTGTTTTAAGAAGCAAACATGACACTTTTACTGTCGCGACCATGATCAATAAAGCCCTGTCAAATGTCCAAATCAAGACTGATATTCTGACAGTTGAGAAACTTTACCGTCCGAGTCATGAGTATGGTTTTCTGAGAGAGACTGACACTGTTAAAGATTATTTGGACTTGGTACGTAAGAATCGTAGCAGTCGTTTCCCTGTTATCAATCAACATCAGGTCGTTGTTGGGGTTGTTACTATGAGAGATGCGGGTGATAAGTCACCAAGTACCACAATTGATAAGGTTATGTCTCGTAGTCTATTTTTAGTTGGATTATCGACAAATATTGCCAATGTGAGTCAACGGATGATTGCTGAAGACTTTGAAATGGTACCGGTTGTTCGGAATAATCAAACCTTGCTTGGAGTTGTGACAAGACGAGATGTCATGGAGAAGATGAGTCGTTCTCAAGTTTCGGCTCTACCAACTTTTTCTGAGCAGATTGGTCAAAAACTCGCTTATCACCATGATGAAGTCGTCATTACAGTGGAACCCTTTATGCTTGAGAAAAATGGTGTTTTGGCTAATGGTGTATTGGCAGAGATACTGACTCATATGACCCAAGATTTAGTTGTGAATAGTGGTCGCAATCTCATCATCGAACAAATGCTGATCTACTTTTTGCAGGCTGTTCAGATAGATGATATACTGCGCATTCAAGCACGCATTATCCATCATACTAGACGATCAGCTATTATTGATTACGATATTTATCATGGTCATCAGATTGTTTCAAAGGCAAATGTGACTGTTAAAATTAATTAGAAACTAGGAGAAAAAATGATAACATTAAAATCAGCTCGTGAAATCGAAGCTATGGACAAGGCTGGAGATTTTCTAGCAAGTATTCATATCGGCTTACGTGATTTGATTAAGCCAGGCGTAGATATGTGGGAAGTTGAAGAATACGTTCGCCGTCGTTGTAAGGAAGAAAATTTCCTTCCGCTTCAGATTGGAGTTGACGGTACAATGATGGACTATCCTTATGCTACCTGTTGCTCTCTTAACGATGAAGTGGCTCATGCCTTCCCTCGTCACTATATTTTGAAAGATGGTGATTTGCTCAAAGTTGATATGGTTTTGGGAGGTCCTATTGCTAAGTCTGATCTGAATGTCTCAAAATTAAACTTCAACAATGTTGAGCAAATGAAGAAATACACTCAGAGCTATTCTGGTGGTCTAGCAGACTCATGTTGGGCTTATGCTGTTGGCACACCGTCCGAAGAAGTGAAAAATCTGATGGATGTAACTAAAGAAGCCATGTATAAGGGGATTGAACAAGCTGTTGTTGGAAATCGTATCGGTGATATCGGTGCGGCTATTCAAGAATACGCTGAAAGTCGTGGTTACGGTGTAGTGCGTGATTTGGTTGGTCATGGTGTTGGTCCAACTATGCATGAAGAACCAATGGTTCCTAACTATGGTATTGCTGGTCGTGGGCTTCGTCTCCGTGAAGGAATGGTCTTGACTATTGAACCGATGATCAATACAGGTGACTGGGAAATCGATACAGATATGAAGACCGGCTGGGCCCATAAGACCATTGACGGTGGACTGTCATGCCAATATGAACACCAATTCGTGATTACGAAAGATGGTCCTGTTATCTTGACTAGCCAAGGCGAAGAAGGAACTTATTAAAATAAGTAAAAGTAGATTGAAGAAAAAGTGGCTCTTTGGACAATTTTCTTCAATTTTTTCTTTTATCTATAGCGAAATGAAAAAACCGAACAACTTGATTGAGAAATTCAAATCAATTTCTAACAATATTTTAGAAAACATAGTGTACTATTAAAGAGTTTGTTTCATATAATATAATGACAAAAACAGTTAACCGTAGCAAACTTGATACAAATTTTAATATTTATAGTACAATAGGTTTAAATTCTTAAGAAAGTTGGTTCTTTATTGGAAACGCTAGTATTTTCAATCTCCGTTTTTTTAGCAGGGGTCTTGTCCTTCTTTTCTCCCTGTATTTTTCCTCTTCTGCCAGTTTATGCTGGAATTTTGCTGGATGATCAGGAAAGCGCAAAAAGTTTTTCCTTGTTTGGGAGAAAGGTTCTCTGGTCGGGTTTGATTCGAACCCTTTGCTTTATCGCAGGTATTTCACTCATTTTCTTTATTCTAGGATTTGGTGCTGGTTACTTTGGTAATATTCTCTATGCCAATTGGTTTCGCTATACCATGGGAACAATTATTATCATTTTAGGCCTTCACCAGATGGAAATTTTTCATTTTAAGAAATTAGAGGTTCAAAAAAGCTTTACTTTTAAGAAATCAGAAGCCAATCGTTATTGGTCAGCATTTTTACTCGGTATTACCTTTAGCTTTGGTTGGACGCCTTGTATTGGTCCAGTTTTGAGTTCTGTTTTAGCGCTTGCGGCTTCTGGGGGCAATGGCGCTTGGCAAGGTGCTATCTATACCTTGATTTACTCTCTGGGGATGGCCATTCCTTTCTTGGTCTTGGCTCTAGCTTCAGGTGTAGTAATGCCTTATTTTAGTAAAATCAAGCGTCATATGATGCTACTGAAGAAAATTGGTGGTTTCCTCATTATTTTAATGGGAATTTTGTTACTATTAGGACAAGTAAATGTTCTAGCTGGAATTTTTGAATAAAGGAGAAAAAGATGAAAAAAGTAATGTTTGCTGGCTTAAGCCTCTTGTCATTAGTCGTATTGATAGCCTGTGGTGAGGAAGAGACTAAAAAGACTCAAGCTCCACAACAATCCCCAAAACAACAGCAACAAACGCCTGTACAACAAATTGCTGTTGGGAAAGATGCTCCAGATTTTACCTTGCAATCTATGGACGGTAAAGAAGTTAAGTTATCTGATTATAAGGGTAAAAAAGTCTATTTGAAGTTTTGGGCTTCCTGGTGTGGTCCATGTAAGAAAAGTATGCCTGAGTTGATGGAATTAGCTGCAAAACCAGATCGCGATTTTGAAATTCTTAGTGTCATTGCACCGGGTATTCAAGGCGAAAAAACTGTTGAGCAATTCCCACAATGGTTCCAAGATCAAGGTTATAAGGATATCCCAGTTCTTTATGATACCAAAGCAACCACCTTCCAAGCTTATCAAATTCGAAGCATTCCTACAGAATACCTGATTGACAGTCAAGGAAAGATTGGAAAGATTCAATTTGGTGTTATCAGTAATGCGGATGCAGAAGCAGCATTTAAAGCAATGAACTAGCATAGATAAAGAGAATCTGATTACAAATTTCATGGTATAATAGATGGTAACCGTAACGTTGCCGTCTTTTTTGTCGGCCAATAGAAAGAGAAGAGAATGTTAAAGAAAAATGATATTGTAGAAGTTGAAATTGTTGATTTGACCCACGAAGGTGCAGGGGTGGCCAAGGTGGATGGTTTGGTCTTTTTTGTCGAAAATGCTTTACCGAGTGAAAAAATTCTCATGCGTGTCCTCAAGGTCAATAAAAAGATTGGTTTTGGGAAAGTTGAAGAATACCTTGTCCAATCACCACACCGTAATCAAGATCTAGATTTGGCTTACCTGCGTTCAGGAATCGCTGATTTGGGTCATCTTGCCTATCCAGAACAGCTCAAGTTTAAAACCAAGCAAGTCAAGGACAGTCTATACAAGATTGCTGGAATTGCTGATGTAGAGGTTGCTGAGACGCTTGGTATGGAAAATCCAGTCAAGTACCGTAACAAGGCGCAGGTTCCTGTTCGTCGAGTAAATGGTGTCTTGGAAACTGGATTTTTCCGTAAGAATTCCCACGATCTCATGCCTCTAGAAGATTTCTTTATCCAGGATCCTGTAATTGACGAGGTAGTAGTAGCCCTACGCGACTTGCTCCGTCGTTATGATTTAAAACCTTATGATGAAAAGGAACAATCTGGCTTGATTCGAAATCTTGTGGTGCGTCGTGGGCACTATTCAGGGCAAATCATGGTCATTTTGGTGACAACTCGACCTAAAGTTTTCCGTGTTGACCAATTGATTGAACAAGTCATCAAGCAATTCCCAGAGATTGTGTCTGTTATGCAAAATATCAATGACCAGAACACCAATGCAATTTTTGGTAAGGAATGGTGCACACTTTATGGACAAGACTTTATCACTGACCAGATGTTGGGAAATGACTACCAAATCGCTGGACCCGCTTTTTACCAAGTCAATACTGAAATGGCTGAAAAACTTTATCAAACAGCGATTGACTTTGCAGCATTAAAATCAGATGATGTGGTTATCGATGCCTATTCTGGTATAGGAACGATTGGCCTCTCTGTTGCGAAACACGTCAAAGAAGTTTATGGTGTTGAAGTAATTCCAGAAGCGGTTGAGAATAGCAAGAAGAATGCTCAACTGAACAATGTTTCAAACGCCCACTATGTCTGCGACACAGCTGAAAACGCTATGAAGAATTGGCTCAAAGACGGTATTCAACCAAGTGTTATCTTGGTTGATCCTCCACGCAAAGGCTTAACCGAAAGCTTTATCAAGGCAAGTAGCCAAACAGGAGCAGACCGCATTGCCTATATCTCATGCAATGTCGCTACTATGGCGCGTGATATCAAACTCTACCAAGAATTGGGATATGAGTTGAAGAAAGTCCAGCCGGTGGATCTGTTTCCTCAAACGCACCATGTTGAGGCGGTAAGTTTGCTAGTCAAGGAGTAAAACGACGAAGATTAGCA
>CAURES010000036.1:0-15892 GCA_963523725.1 uncultured Streptococcus sp. | reverse complement strand
ATGCACCATTTTTGGTGCATTATTGGCTGTTTTTCCTAAATCTCTCTAAATTCTTTTCCAATTGTTCCTTATGAAGTTGATTCTTTGCTTCCTTTAATGTGTCGTCCAAAGTTTCTTCTCTATAAGTTGCTTCTGTTTTTAGTTGTTCTGATCCTTGATCTGGAGTGAAAATGATATCTAACAGTCGGTCTATTTTTTCAAGATCTTGGACAGACATATCAGATAGTCTATGAATTAGCTTCTTAAATACATCACTATTGTCGTGATTTTTCTTAAAAAATGTTGTAAACATCTATAACCTCTCAAAAAAAGCAGCCTATCAGGACTGCTTAGTGTAATTCGGAAATCGCGTCATAAATGGACTGCAATTTCCTATTATCTTTATTCTTTGTGTCAATCAACGTATGTAGCTCTTCAATTTTCTTTTGACTACTTTCAATATCGCTATTGTTATCCGCAATCAGCCTTTTAAGATGTTGCTGATAACTTGTAGTGATATCTGTCTCTTTTCCTGTTCTAACCTCTGTAACTTTGGGTTTAGAACTAGGATTTGATTCCGTCACAGGTGCTTGTTTACGCTTTTGAAAAGCTGCTTCATAATTTACATCATTACCTCCTTGATGATTTCCAAATAAGGCCGCAATTTTATCTGGATCCCCTTGATTTTCTGATTTACTTTCTAATGGTTGATTAAAATTCCAATCTTTTGTCATTCACTCATTTCATCCTTTCTAAATTCAGAATCATCGAATTGTCTTTCTTTACCAAAGGCATGGTCAAGAGCTTCTTCAAAACTCATGTGACTAATGCTTTGACGTCTTTTGAACGTCGCAAACATCGCTGTCTCCAGTTGTTCTTTGTAAGCAGCGAGTTTTTCTGTCTCTCTTGCTACCTTGCTTTCTTGCCTAGTGACCTTTTCTTCTAAGCGTTCAATAATGGTCATATACGATCCTCCTTCATTCTAATATTAGCTAAAACATCTTGATTTTGTTATCACAATTCTAAACATTGAGAGGTTTGTCTTACTGGTTGATTCCTCAATGTCTCTTTTGCATTCTCGATCATCAATTGTAAATCTGATTTCTTTTCTCTAAGGACATCATTCCAGTCTACTTTTTCTTTCCCAGATTCATTATCAGGGAAATCCAGGAAAACAGGAAATCCTGATTGAGATAACTTATCAGAAAAATCTTTTCCTGCATCATCACAATCTACCGCAAGTGTCAATAAATCAGGATGATTATCAAAATAGCTGGTGGTATCACGAATTGTATTGATTAAAGGCAATAACTTTGAAGGTGTTACTGTATCTAAAAATTCCAACTTCTGATTTTCTTCAGCTATCAGTCGTAAAGTTTGATAAGCAACAACAGACCTTTTTAATCCCTCCATAGATACCAAACGAACATCAGTTAGACTTTGTTGATGAAGTTCGTAATAGCTCATCAAGTCGATAAACGATTCACAAAAGACCAGTCTATTTGGTTTACCAATGTCAAAGGATATTCCAACATGTCCATGGCTTCCTTTTAGAATCGTTTTTAACCTCTCTCTAGGAAGAGAGTGATTCTTATATATCCCTTGTAAGCTTGCTGCCTGCAGTTTGTGACGATGATCAAAGCTTTTAAAAACGATAACAGGTTCAACTGTTTCATTTGTTTTCCAACTGGCTTGTGCCATCAATCCTTGTTGAATCATCTTTTTTACGATTTCTTCTGAGATTCCTCTACATTCTGTTAAATGATATCTGGCCAGACTACAGTTAGAATCTTCTACTCTCTTTAAAGGATAATAAAATGGTCTCTCTCTTTTTTCTTGAACAGCTTCTTTTTGAAAAGGTTCTTCAGAAAGAAAGGCTAGAGCTTCTTTAAAGGAAATTCCCTTAACAAGTCGAACAAAATCAATGACATCACCTTGAATATCTCTTGAAAACCATTTAAAAGTATTGGTAGTTGAAAAAATCCGAAATGAATCGTGTTCAGGATGTTCATAGACACTGCTCGAAACTTGTTTAAAGGAGATACCTAAACGATTGGCTACATCAAGAATTGAAATTTGCTTACATTCTTCTATTTCCATGCAATATCATCATTTTGTCGTAGTATTTGGCAGTGATGGAACAGATGAGGATTCTTCCAAAGTTTTGGGAGTGGCCTTATCCAAATCATCTAACCCAGATTTCCAAATCTGTACTTGGTTGACCAATAACTTACCAGGTAGTTTAGAATAGGATAACTTAACTGTTCTTGTTTCTGTCTGATTAGTCTTTGATTGGTTGGCATTCTTTAAATCAGATACATAGGTTACATTATAAGAGACCATGGCAATAGCTTGATTCGTAGTCTGATTGACAAAGATATCTGCTTTTTCAAAATGATAATCCAAAATATAATCCTTATACACTTGGTTCATGGCATCATTTTGACTTGACAATTCTTGAGAATAAGCCGATTCAGTCATATAAGGTTGAATGCGTGTATTATTTTCTCCGAGCTTTTCTTTCGTATAGTACTGAGTCAAAAATTCTTTTACAGTATCCGATGACAAAATGCTGGCTTTATCTTCTGCTTGTTTGTCCTCTACAAGTTTAGCTGCAACCAATTCGATTTCTTTGCGACTTTGTTTAGCAGTAGAATGTTGACCAGCAGTATATCCCATCATGAGAATAAAGCTAGTTGCGGCTACTGCTCCAACACTAATTAAGGCTTTAGTTTTGACTTTATTTAACATCTTAGACCTTCTTTCTATAAAAGCTAGGTCAAGAATAACAAAAAGAACTTGTAAGTTTTATCACATCACAACGAAAGGTAATTCCTACATTTCAGGCGAAAAATCGTACAGTTCAGAGAAAAATATCAAAATTAGCTGTCTTCAGTTTATAATATAAATATGAACAAATTAAAAGAAGAAAATTTGAGAAGAGCTCTTTCTCATATTGAACGCCATAAACAAGCCATAAATACAAGTAATAATAGTGAGGATAATGATTTTCATAAATTATTACTCCAATTTAGCTATGATGTATATGAAAGAATCAAGGCAAATAAAAAACCCTATCCGAATTTAGATTCAGATAAAGTTTTTTAACCATCTAACAAGTTTACATACTTTCCTTAGTTTTGGAGTTTATGAAACGCCAACTGAATCCTAGAACCAACATCAGATTGATGAAAAGGTACACAGCCGTAAAACTAGTTAAACCATGTTGCCTGATATCATCAAAGTATAAAGTCGGTTCAGTAAAGAACAAATAAATTCCATAGACCTCCACGAAAATAAGAAAACTGATAAAACCAATAAGGAAAAGTCCACTGGCAATAAGAAAGAGTCTCCATAAAAGAATGAGAATTCCTCCTACTGCTAAAAAAATTACTGGGATAAGGAGTAAATCATTCATGACTTTCTCCTTCCTAATCAATCAATTGACGATAATGGGTGGCAAGAGAGGAATCAAACTCTTCTAATTTTTGAACTAAGTCCAAATACTCCTCTTTTTCATGTTCTTCAAAGTCCACACCTCGATGATTTTGAAGAGTGATTTCCAATTGGCTAGTGAGTTCTCGTTTGGAAAAGCTGTAATCGCCTGTCACTTCCTCATAATGTTCCTTTAACTCCTTGTAGGCTTGGTATTCTTCAGGTGTTTGAAATCCCTGTACCAAAGCCTCTTCTAATTGATAATAGGTATCTTCCATCATAATTGTTACCTCGTTTCTTTCTATCTTTATTCTACCGCGCTTTTCATTTCTTGTCCGCTATTTGTATCTATTTTTTAATCCAATTCAAAAGAAAGTTGTTCCTGCTTTTCTTTTCCTTTTTCGTGGAATTGTCTTAAGGCTTGATCAATAATATCTAAATCCGTTTCTGTTTCAATCAATGGCGCGAGTACATCGTATTCGGCCTTTTTAGTTTGATACTCCTCTTCCTTTGGAAAATTTTTCTTAATTTCAACTTTAGCAGTAGTCCATTTATCCTTTAATTCATCCAATAAGTTCTGAGTTTTCACTTGGTCCTCTTTAATGTGATCAATCGTATGCTGAAGTCTTTGAATTGTGCCTAAAGGAGAATACAAATCTAAACTGACAGAATATTGATTTTCTCCTACAATCTTAACAGAGAAGGTTTCAGGAAGAGGTTGATTGGTTGGAAGACTAAGCATTTTAATGTCAAATCCTCGATAACTGGCTAGGTTACGAAATTCTTTGCTGTCAGCTTGATTATGACGGATAAGACGGTGTAGGGATTCCCCTGCTTCAGATCGTTGATCAAAAGCTTGCTTACCTACCGTCATAGAAAATGCCTGGTCTTTCGACATTTCAGACTGTTGAATGTCTCCTTCATATTTGCTTAATCGTTTCTCAAGAATAGGCATATTTTCTTCACAGTAAGAGATTGTATGACGATAGTGATCCTTGCTGCGTTGAAAGGCGCGTCTTTGATTTTCTAATAGAGTTAGATCATTCTCTAGTTCCATCTTATATTTGAGATAAGGATTACCTGTTGCTAGTGCCTTAAAATCAGAAGCTGTCATGGTCTGCTCATCAATGTCTTCTGCAGCACGAATCGGCTCCTTAGAAGTCATAATCTGCTTAATATAACGGAGTTTGTTCTCCTGAGTTGCCCATAGATAATTATCAAACGAACCTTTGGTAATATAGTGGTAAATATCCACTTCCTTGTTTTCATTTCCCTGTCGGATAATCCGTCCATTGCGTTGCTGAATGTCACTTGGTCTCCACGGTACATCCAGGTGATGAACTGCTTTCATCTTGCTCTGAACATTTAAACCTGTTCCTCCTTTTTCAGTTGAGGCAAGGAGAATCCGCACCTCTCCTGCATTGACCTTTCGAGATAAGCTATTCTTCTTTTCATCACTATTGGCATCATGTACAAAGGCAATCTCCTTACTAGGGATTCCTCTATCAACTAATAAAGCCTTAATCTCAGAATAAACATCAAAGCCATTCTCCTTTTTCTTAGGTGTGCCAATATCTGAAAAAATCATCTGAGTAGCCTTATTTTCCATTCCTTCACGATAAATTCTTTCAACATTATCCACTACCTGAAGCAGTTTATGATTGTCTGCTAGACTATAACTAGAGTCCAATAAACGCATATCAATTGCTAGTTTTCGTGCCTCACCCGTAATTTTTAACATGTTATCCTGACTCGGATCAACTGTCCCACATTTGACCGCATCTGAACGCATAACCAATTCTTCTAAATAGAGTTTCTGGTTTTCGGTTAACTCACTCTCAATAGGGATAATATGAGCTTCTGGAACAGGTAAATCCAACATATCTTGTGTTTGAATGTCGGCTGTTTCTTTATAGATTTTCATCAACTCAGGTAGATTGACAAACTTTTTAAATCGTTTCTTAGGTTGGTACTTATCCCCTGTAGGAGCTAATTCCATAGAGTTTTGAATTTCTCCAAAAGCACCTACCCAAGAGTCAAAATAATCAACTTGATAGCGTTTTAAGATGTCTGGTTGAATGTAGTTCATCATAGTATACAACTCACTAATAGAATTGGAAACAGGTGTTCCTGTCGCAAAGACAATGTTTTTAAAATCATGTTCTTCCTGAATCTGTCGAACCTTCATTTCCATATCCACGTTCTTCTTAGAGGTTGTATTGGTAATCCCTGCTACATTCCCAAGTCCAGTAATTGGACGAATATTTTTAAAGTGATGTGCTTCATCCACAAAGAGAAAATCAATTCCTAAGTTCTCAAAATCAATAAAACTATCACGATTAAAACGTTGGAGTTCTTCCAATTGTTTCTCTAGACCACTTATTGATTGCTCTGCTTCTTTAACGGTGTACTTATTTTCAGAATGTGTTTTAATCTCTCGTAGTTCATTGAGTTTATCCTCGATATAATTCATCTGTCTTTCCTTACTGACAGGGATTTTTTCAAATTGAGAATCCCCAATGACAATGGCATCGTAATCTCCTGTAATAATACGAGAAACAAATTGTTTTCTTCTCGCCTTCACAAAATCTTTCTTAGTGGTCACAAAGACCTTTTTAGTAGGGAAAAATTTCATGATTTCTTGGCCAAATTGAGCAGACAAACTAGAAGGTACTACATACAAGGGCTTATGAACCATCCCCAACTCCTTTAATTTAAACCCAGCACCAAGCATGGTCAAGGTCTTTCCTGAACCTACCTCATGAGCTAATAAGGCTCTTTTTTCTTCTACGATTCTTTGAATGGCATTCTCTTGGTGAGGACGAAGACTGATGTTTTGTGCCAAGCCATCAATAACTAAATGGCTACCGTCATACTCTCGACTAACCGTTCGATTATAAAGACGATTGTAGCTTTCCTCAATGACTTGTTGGACTTCTGGATACCGTGAGACAAATTCTTGAAAGAGCTCTTGTAAATGCTGCTCTTTTGCTCTTAGAACAGAGGTTTTTTCCAAATCTGTGATGGTCTTTTTCTTTTCTCCTTCTGTAACAGTCATGGTAATCGTCGGTTGGTTCGAATTAAGTAAATTCTCAAAAATCTTTCTTCCTGTATCATAACGTGACCCACTGACTCCAAGACTACTATCTTTGGCACTTGGATAGCGATAAACAAATGATGTCCTTAAATGAACCTGGCCATCGACAGGATTCACTTCAATGACTTGTTCAACATCTGGCGAAGACAATTCAAATTCACGATTGGTAAAACATTCAAAGGCAAATTTACCATAAACGGATTGAGGAATCCAACGTGACCCTATTTTAAACTCAATATCTGCCAGATGAATCCGTGGAGGGCGAACAGATTCTAACAAATCTAAAGCATGGTTCCAGTCACAATCTTGATTGTTTTCCTCCATTAATAGTTGAACTACTTCTATCTTGTTGAGAATGTCTCCTGATAAAAACTGGTTCTTAGAAAGATATTTTCTTTCTCCTCTTAAATAGCTTTCTGGATCCATTAAAATCTGGTCACCTAACTCATCTAAAATAGCAGCTTGGCTATGTTCAGGGTAAATTGATACCATATAGTCTAAATCAACCCCTCTACCATCTGATAAACTGGAGTTTAAGGCATCTAAAGCCGTTGATACTCTTGCAATCACTCTCTCCGGCCTAACCAATGCTTTCTCAAAAGCTAAAGATTTTTTATATTTTACTTTCTGGTCTTTAGAATCGATGTATTCATCTTCTAAACTTGCTAGTAAAGAATACTTATCGTCACTATCAAATAAGTTCCGATTAACGGAGGCATTCAAGTATCCAAATTGACTTACAAAGCGGTCATAGTCATGATTGAGTTTACTAAGTAATACCTGAAAATCTGTCCGACTATAATCTTGATGACGTTGAATTTCAATTAAGGATTGATAGGTCTCTCTCAAATCAACCATGCCCTTAATGCGACTAATATCCTTATCCGATAAGGGACTTTCATAAAAGACAGTTTTTTTGAACAGTCCCTTATATTTCCCTCTTTTACTCGCTTCTTCTGACTTGTAAACATCTAGTGCTTCCTCATCTGTCAAATGAAGTTGCACGAATCGATCTATTTTATGTTCAGACAAAGAACTGTCCCAAGCTTTAAAATCTCCCTTCTCATCCACATAATAACTAATTTCGTCTACTTTTGAACTTTTCCGAATGCCATGCGTATCTCGGTAATAAATTTGATTTCCCTCATATCCAAAAGAATAAAGCGCTAAGTCCTCACGTATACGACTTGGGATAGAATTATCCACTTCTTCTTGGATAAAAACAGGTGCTTTCAAAGAATTGTCAATTGGTTTAGGTGCTTCCACATTCTCGAATGCTTTCATTATGTCAGTAGCTAATGTTTCTGATACCCCCTTAACATTGAGAGTTCCTCCATTAAAATTACGTACCTCATATTCACCCAAAACTTGTGTATTGTATTTCCCATCAAAATAAGGATTGATCCAGACACGCTTATCCTCCTCAAAGGGAATAGAGCCACTAAAGACAAGCTCCTCCTCATGAAGATTCTTTGCTTGATCCTTTTGAAAGAAGAGGAGGTCTGTGGTCACTCGAGTACCTGCAATCGTTTTAAAAGCCGTATCCGGCAACCGAACTCCTCCTAAAAAATGAGTGCTGGATTTAATCTCTTGTAAGACATTATCTGTCCGCTTATCCATTGTCCCGATAGATGAGATAATCGACACTTGTCCTCCATCTCTTACTAAATCAAGTGAGTGTTTGACAAAGTAATCATGAATCATATAAGGTTTATCATAGTTTTTATCTGCAATCCGAAAATTTCCAAATGGAACATTCGTTAAGACTAAATCAAAACTATTATTTTGATAGGGAACTTCTTCAAATCCTCGCACTTCAATATGGGTATTGGGGTGGAGTTTTTTTGCAATTGCGCCTGTCACACTGTCTAATTCAACCCCATAGAGTTCTGATTTCTCTCGTATACTTCTAGGCATAGCCGCAAAGAAGTTCCCAGTCCCCATAGAAGGATCTAATATCCTCCCTCCCTCAAAACCATCATCCAGTAACTTTTGCCAAATCTGGCGAATAATCATTGGGTCTGTATAATAGGCTGTGAGAGAACTTTGTTTCATAGTGGAGTATTCTGATTTACTTACTAAACTCTTAAGAGTTAAACGTTCTGTTTCATACTTTGGATTGAGTTCATCGAAAAATTCATTGGCAAGACCACCCCAGCCGACATACTTGGCTAGTAGTTCTTGTTCTTCTGGATTCGCTTGTCGTCCCTCTTTTTCTAATCTTTTAACAAGTTCAATTGCGGCGATATTCGTTTCAATCTTTTCTCGATTTGTCTTAGGATAAAAGTCCTCTAAATCATCTGGAAAAACAAAATCTTGAACAGGGACATCCGTCTCTTTTATACCCGAAATTAAAGGTTTTGTTTCCTTGTCCTTATCCTTTTCATTTTCATTTTCATTTTCTTCTTCCAGGTAGGAAAACAAATCTATTTCCTGACTTTTACTTGATGAATCAATCTCAATCTCTGAATCTTCTTTTTCAAGTTCTACGAGAGACAATACTTGTTCAATCTCTTCCAAAGTGTTCAAGTATAAGATAGGATTCTCTTCAAATAACTGGTTGGAATCATTGAATAACTCTAGGCGAACTAAGTCATTTAACTGTGCATTTTCAATCGAAACCAACTGAAATACTTGTCCTTTATAACTTACTTGTGAACCGATTGGATATTCCCTCAAAGCTTCTTCTACAATTTTATCGACATTAGAAAAAGAGTTCGTTTCTTCCGTTTCCTGTTCAATATCACTTGAAGGAGATAAAACTTCCTCTACTTGATTAGACTTTTCGCTTCTAGCTTTTACATCATCAAAATGAGTAATAATCTTCAGCTTTTGTGTCAGTGGGAGTTGTTGGTAGTTTTCTTCATGATGGACAAGTTCCGTTACTGTATCTAAAGTAGCCATCAATTCTGAACCCAAATAGGCTAGAACATCTCCCTCTTTTTCTTCAAAATGAATCTCAAGAACTTCTTTTTTTAGTTCTTTGGAATCAAACATTAGAAGAAATTCCTCTATATCTCTACTAATACGGTCAGATAGATTATTCGCAACCCGATAGACATTGACTAAATTGACATCCTGATTCTGATGACATACAAGCTCACTTAATGGTTCTAACTTCTCTTTTTCAGATTGGATGTAAAATCGAGTGGAAAGGTTATAGGTTGCGACTTCTAGCACCAAGTTTTTCTCCCAACTACTTAATTGAGATAATTTACTTAGACCTGCTTGTCCAAAATTTCTTGTATAACTTTCTAAATCTTGGTCATGATTTTCAGAACTGGCCTCTAGGAAAGAAACAATATCTTGATCAAAAGAATAGACGTGAGGAATCTCTTCTATCTTGCCCTCTTCAGTCAAAAAACTCTCTACCAAATCCTGCCATTTCTCATCAAAATGTTGCGCTTGATAACGAAGAAATAGGTCCATTTTCTCTCTATCTTTTGGAATTGTTCCACGAAACATAGCTAATATTTCCTTTACTTCCATACTCGCTCCTTTCATCTATATGAAAATAGGAGAATCACATGATTCCCCTACAACTCTATCTCCATTTCAACCTCTTGAGGACTGGTTTCTAAATCACTAGACAAAAGAGAAACAGAATCTGTTCTCATGTAGTAAGTATATAAGTCTTCAAGGTCTTGTTCGTTTTCAATCCCTGTTTCAATACTAATAAGAGCCTGTATAAATTCCTTGTAGTGACTCTCCATCATATCTGAAATCTTTTGTTTCATTTCCATAAATACTGAAGACGGTTCAGTTATACTTGTTTGGTCTATGTCTTGTAAATCCTTTTCTAAGGGATTGGTTCCTTCTTCTACTTCCACTAAATCTGAACGTCCATCACCATCAGAATCTGCGCTAAGAGGATTGGTTCCTAGCGCCAATTCTTGAGCATCAGTCAGTCCATCTTGATCCGAATCACGTTGATAAATGGCTTCCATATACTTCCTTCTTTCCTAGTTAATCTTTTTACACTCCAATCCTACCAAATATTCCTTGAAAGAAGTATCACAACAAAAAAGAGAACGAGCCAAAACCTCGTTCTCCTTAAAATGATAAAACGTTACTATCAAAGTAAAAAAGATGACTTACAGAACCTGTAAGCCACCTAGTCAGTCGGTTTATTCTGGTGTCTGCCACCGCTTGGCCCTTACGTCCAAGATTGCTATCGGATTTCGTTCTGGTGTCCGCCACCGCTTGGCCCTTATGTCCAAGATTACTATCAGATTGACCATGAGCCGACCACTCATCTACACCATTATTCTAACGAATATGAGCTACAAACGCAAGAGAAAAACTTATTTTGGATTTATACACTATAAAAAACATACACTATCTTCAGATTGAACTTTTGTTCAAAATAAGCTATAATGAATTTAAGTAGAAACAGGAGGTAGAACAAATGGCTACAATCAGTTTAACACGTGATATAAAACTAACAAACGAAGATGCTCTAAAAATTCTTAATCATAAACCATCTAAAAAGCTACAAGCAGTCTTGAAATCTATTGAATCACAGGACGCTACCGCTCCAACGAAAAATAAACTCATTTCAAAGTATCTGTAAGATGACAATTCAAGTAACACCACTTAAGCAATATCTTGAAAATATTCAAGTGCTAGCTCCTGATAAAACTGAGAAACAAGTTCAGGAGCTATTTAAAACTATCATTTTAGAAAATGTTGATTTCAACGGTAATGAAGAGATGTTGACTTATCTATCTGATAAAGCCCCCAATTTTGAAAAACAACATCGTTCTCGTAATTTTATCGTTGAAGAAACTGCAACAAATAACATCATAGGATTCTTTAGTTTATCTCTCAAAGTTGTTGATATTTCTGATTTAGAGAAATCCTTAAAAAAGAAACTCGTCCTAAAAGGGAAAAGTCCCAAAAATATTGATTATCTCCCTGTGTTACTTATCGGTCAATTCGGCAAAAACACAAAGCTAAATAAACTATCAGGACAAGAGTTATTTGAAATTGTAATTCAAAAAATTGAAGAATTTCGAGCAATTGTAGGAACTCAGATGGTATTTTTAGATAGTATCAATCATCCTAAAGTCATTCAATTTTATGAACAGTTCGGATTTGTTGCTTACAGTCAATTGATTAAAGACGATCATCAAGTAAGTTATCAGCCTATGGCATTAAATATGTCACTCTATAAAAAATAAGAATCATGTCACCTAAACTGATGACATGATTCTTTTATTTCACCGTATAAGCAAAACTGATGGCACTATCTGCTTGCGAGATTTTTCTAAAGGTATAGTTAGGGTTGCCACCATAGTTGGTTTCAGACACAAGGAAAGAACCATCATCATAGACTTTCTATAGCGATAGGTAAAACTTTGATACTATCTCCATCTTTTCCCCCGCTTCACACCGTGCGTGCGACTTTCACCGCACACGGCGTTCCATCAATAGTGTATTATCACGATTTTGCTTTATCGTGCTGTATTAATATGATTAACATAATTGTTCTAAGTTCAAATTTTCTTTCAATAATGGTGAATTTCCTGCAAGTTCGCGCAACTGATTTAATTTGGTCAGTCCTGTATCACTCAAATTCAAAAGCTGAAAGAGATTTTTGATAACCTTCTCATTTGTTGCGTGAATCAGGCGATGAATATCTCGTCCAACAATGATAAGGTTCCTATAAGAGTCATCCTTTGTTTCTAACCACGGTCTCTTATGGTGACAATGAATATCATCCATATCCAATTCCTGACCGGTTACAGCACATTTCCCTTTTTGAGCTACAAATAAAGAAATTCGATTATCATTGTATTCAACTGTTGCACGCTTATTTATAATTGGGTGTTCTCTCAGCCATTTTAATTTCCATGTTTCAACAGATTCCTGTTGTTTATGAATCAATTTTCTCCCCTCGGGAGTATACCTATTCAGATTCTTATTTCTTCCTTTTAGTGTTCTCGTCTTGACATAGCTAATTGGAAGAATTGGATAACCCATTAAGTACCGAATATTTTGAGATTGGAGGTAGGGGAGAAGTCCTTTATCTTTTCCCTTGTACTCTCCTATTTTTGTCAGACCTTTCGCCTGCAATCGATTTTTAAAAGAGAGATAAAGCTGATAATGAATTTCTTCTAAATCCTTACTCACATGTGTTGCCATACTATAATAGTTATGAATACCGATAACCATACTATTATACTTCTGTATTTCACGAATAATTGTTTCTTTAGCACCTTTAATTTGTATCAATTTCATCTGTTGTTTCAGTTGATGTTTAATACGTTTCTTAGCTTTTGATGCAATATGAGAGAAACAAACCAAACGATTATTCTTAGAAACTAGCTTTAAAGTAATCCCAAGGAATTCACTGCTTTTCTTTCTCAGATTGGTAATTTGAGATTTTTCCTCTGAAATAGGGAGGTTAAGTCGTTCTTTTAACCACAATTTTACAGCCTTAAACGTTCGCTCTGCCTCATTCCTATTTCGACAAAAGATTTTAAAATCATCCGCATATCGGACAATATAAACTTCTTTTAGCGTCGTTGAAGTTCGCAGCTTTCTGTAAACATGTGACTTGTGTCTTGTTCCCTTGGAATTATATTGAGGAACTAATTCCTTACAATCTCTTTCTTCCCATTGTCGTCCTATCCACCAATCAAATTCATTGAGATTGATATTGGCAAGTAGTGGAGATAAGATACCTCCTTGTGGTGTGCCCTTAGTTGGATAGGTCACTTTTCCATTCGGAAGAACAATTGGTGCTTTTAACATTTTTCGAATAATCACTAGAAGTTGTTTGTCCCTGATACCTAATGTCCAGATTTGACGCATTAACTTAGTATGATTCACTTCATCAAAAAAGCCTTTAATATCAACGTCAACGACATAAGTCATATGACTTTTATTCATACGATACATACAGTCCATAATAGCGTTATCAGCCGACCTTAAGGGTCTAAATCCATAACTGTGTTTGTAAAATTTCGCTTCACAGATTGGATCCAACACTTGTAAAATACACTGTTGGGCCACTCTGTCCCACATCGAGGGAATGCCAAGTGGTCGTTTCTTCCCATTTGGCTTAGGAATCTCTACTCTTCTGACTTTTCTGGGTCTATAATATTGAAATCTTCTTTGAACTTTAGAGATAAAGTCTTCTTGGGTCAGATTTTCTAAATCTTTAATGGTAACACCATCTACTCCTTCGGTTTGACTACCACCATTCCGCTTTATGGTACGATAAGCGAGCAGTATATTCTCGGGAGATATGATAATGTTCATTAAGTTCTTAAAACTGAATCCCTTTTGACTTTTGGAATATAAATCATCAAATATCTCGGTCATGCCATAGTATTCCGCATACCTTAGTTTTTGATGTTTTAATAGTTTGTCATCATTTTTTGGTTTCGTCATGGTCTATCACTCCTCTCTTTGGATTCGTGACCTTTTATGTCTTACAAGAATCCATGAAATGATAAAGTTCATAACAATACACTATTAACTAGTGGCTGTTCCTCCAGTATCATTACAACACTTTCAAAGGTCGTGCCACCACTCTCACTAGAGATTAAGGAAAGTTATGATTTTCTTTCCAATGTTTCTCTGGTTGTGCAACCTCCACATCTCTAGCTTTCGACGTTCCCTTATCTTTATCAATACTAAACTTAGGTGCCTAGCTATACCCCTTCAACTTTGATATGCCTGTAACATAACAAGGAATTTCATATCGTCGATTCTTACTCTTCCTCAAGTTGAAACAACTTACGTTGTTATACGCATTTCTACGTACTCGCCTTCGGAGCGTACATTCGCTGGTTCGTCAGTGCTCATGCACATTCTCACCCTATTTAGTTTTTAATGACTCCCGACCTATCAGATACATATTCCACCTCTGGAACACTTTCGATTCTTAAGTCCTTAAGAATGACGGTATCTTTCAGCCGACTTCACCGAGCTTCAAACCTTTACCTTTGCACAAGATAAACGCATGTCGGAGTATTAGAGAAATCGTTTCAGGGCGTTACCCCTTCATTCCAATTTTCAAGATAAGAGTTCTCCATTCTATTCAAATTTAACCTGATTATCAGGTTGATTTTTCAAGAACGTGTCTAACCTTTTCAGTTAGAAACGTCTCGCACCTACAAAAGCCACATGACCATAGTCTGCTGGTGTGCCATGTGTACCTCCTACAAAAGAAACAATAGCACCTGATCTTGGTATAGAGCCCGTTTCCCCTCCAAGACTTGAAGCTGTCGCAACCCAGTCCTGACCATTTCCCATTGTATTAATGATCGAAATCTTTTCTCCATTTCTACCTTTTAATTTTAAGCCTAACTGATTCATACGAGCCGCAACACCCCATGTACATTGTCCATAGGCATAGGCCATACCATCTCCACCACCAGGAACAGAATGCTCATACAAGTCTCCACGAACCCCTTCAAGGGATTGCGGGTCACTCTTTGCCTGTCCTCCATTTGTTTGGCTAAAGCCTTTTTCAATTTGGTAATACCATTCCGTGGCTCTAGTTTGTCTTTCCAGTAGTTTGTCACCAGAATTTCCCTCCCAATAGGTAAGGAAGAGTTGGGCCAGATTGGCTGCACTGCCCGTATTTTTAAAGAAGTCCTTTAACCAACTTTGATAGTAAGGACTATCCCCGTGAAGCATAAAATCAAGTTGGAGGTCTAAATCATACCATTTCTTATTTTGGGTGCTTGCATAATTCAATAAAGCTGTATGACGTGTTGAACCATCTGCAGTATCCGTCCATTGCCCTAAACCCAAACCTCTATGAAGAATATTAGGATAAGCACCACTATAAATGGCTGGACCTCCAATCGCTAACCAGCTTTCATCATCCCATGAGGAATCGGTAGCGCCAACTGGAGGAGATAAATAATCCCCTTCAGCTCGTTTAGGATTGATAGAAGACTCTACCGACCAATTTCCTAAAATAGCCGCAATGGCTTGGGGACTTGCCCCTTGAGATTTCAAAAACTCATAAATATGTTTTGCTCGTTCAAACTCATCCCCACCAAACTGACCAATGGCAGGTAAGATAGTTGTCTGAAGTTGAATGACTTTGGGAAAATAAAATTGCGGATTGACATACACCAATTTTTCTTTCTTGTTCTTATACTTTTGATAGGAAACTTTCAAACCTGTATCGTCTGATGTTTCACCAATAATATCACCCGTTAGGACTCTTGTACCCTCAATTGCACGACCATTATGAATAGAATACAAGGTCAATCGACTCTCATTCTCTCCTTTTCCATTAGTGAGAATTATATTGTCACCATCTAGTGATACGACCCCATCCATTGGTGCGACAATCCTTTGGTGAGCCTTCGCTTCTAGTAGAATGTACTCCTGAAGGGTAGGTTTTCCGTC
>CAURES010000035.1:0-15945 GCA_963523725.1 uncultured Streptococcus sp. | reverse complement strand
CTACATGACTGACAAGTACAACTACGAAGCTGTTCAAATGGCCTTCTTGCCAACTAAACAACGTGCTAACATGGGATTCGGTATCTGTGGATTTGCAAACACTGTTGATACATTGTCAGCTATCAAATACGCTACAGTTAAACCAATCCGTGATGAAAATGGCTACATCTACGATTACGAAACAATCGGTGAATACCCACGTTGGGGTGAAGATGACCCACGTTCAAACGAATTGGCAGAATGGTTGATCGAAGCTTACACTACTCGTCTACGTAGCCACAAACTTTACAAAGACGCAGAAGCTACAGTATCACTTTTGACAATCACATCTAACGTTGCTTACTCTAAACAAACTGGTAACTCACCAGTTCACAAAGGTGTATACCTCAACGAAGATGGTTCTGTGAACTTGTCTAAACTTGAATTCTTCTCACCAGGTGCTAACCCATCTAACAAAGCTAAAGGTGGATGGTTGCAAAACTTGAACTCACTTTCTAGCCTTGACTTTAGTTATGCAGCTGACGGTATCTCATTGACTACACAAGTATCACCTCGCGCTCTTGGTAAGACTCGTGACGAACAAGTTGATAACTTGGTAACAATCCTTGATGGTTACTTCGAAAACGGTGGACAACACGTTAACTTGAACGTTATGGACTTGAACGATGTTTACGAAAAGATCATGTCAGGTGAAGACGTTATCGTACGTATCTCTGGATACTGTGTAAACACTAAATACCTCACTCCAGAACAAAAAACTGAATTGACACAACGTGTCTTCCACGAAGTTCTTTCAATGGATGACGCCTTGGATGCATTGAGCTAATCAAGTGTTTAAGTAATGAAATAAGGAACCCTCGGTCAGTCGACTGAGGGTTTTTGGTTTTAGGCTCTTAAATTCTTTAATACTCAATGAAAATCAAAGAGCAAACTAGGAAGCTAGTCGCAGGTTGCTCAAAACACTGTTTTGAGGTTACAGATAGAGCTGACGCGGTTTGAAGAGATTTTCGAAGAGTATAAGTCAGTATCTGAAGTGTCTCACTTGGTTTAAAAAGAGAGTTAGTTGGGGGTGAGAGTTCATCAGAAATAAAAACACCACACTTTGTAAGAAACAAGGTGTGGTTGTATTTTATCTCTTGGACCAAGTTCTCTTCATAAAGAGAAGGAGGATTGGGTAAATCTCCAAGCGACCTGCAATCATTGCAAAGGAGAGGAGAATTTTTGAGATAGGGCTAAAGATGGCGAAACTAGAAGTGGTTCCTAGAATAGGTCCGATATTATTGAAACAGCTAAAGACAGCGCTGGTCACAACCAGGAAATCATTGCTATCTAGGCTGACAATAAAGATAAGTGCTAGCAAAATCATAGCATAGATGACAAAGTACTTGAGAATCTTATGCTGGGTATCCTTGTCAATCACCGTTTTATTAACATGGAGGGTTAAAACACGGTGGGGCGATAGGATTGACAAAATCTGATTTTTGGCAATTTTTGAAAGGATGAGGCCTCTAATAACCTTGAGTCCACCTGCAGTTGAACCAGCAGAGCCACCGATTGCCATGAGGAAGAGGAGGATGAACTGGGAGAAGAGGGGCCAGTTGGTAATATCTCCATATCCAAAACCAGTTGTTGTAATGATGTTGGAAACCTGGAAGAAGGCCATTTCAAAACTTTTTGAAAATCCCGGGTAGAGATAGAGAGTATTGAGGCTGATTAAGCCTGTAGAAATCATTACGATAACTAAGTAAGCCCGAAGTTCTTCATCTCCAAAGAAGGCCTTGACGCGACGGAGCATGAGGTAGTAGTAGAGGTTGAAATTGACTCCAAAAACCAGAACTCCGATACTAACTAGATAGGTAATCAGTGAGCTACCATAGTGGGCAATCCCGTCGTTATAGACGGTAAATCCTCCTGTACCCGCTGTTCCCATGGCAATGACAAAACTATCAAATAGGGGCATTCCGGCTAGGTAATAGATGATTACAAAGAGGGAAAAGAGAGCTAGGTAAAGGAGATAGAGAATCTGGGCAGTATTTTTTAGCTTGGATACTACTTTACCGAAAACAGGGCCAGGAACCTCAGCCTTCATCACCTCTAGGTGGCTATTTTTGGCGTTATCCATAATAGCAAGTGCAAAAACAAGCACTCCCATCCCTCCAATCAAGTGGGTAAAACTTCGCCAGAAGAGGAGGGAACGGCTGAGAACCGAAACGTCGTTCAGAATAGTTGCTCCAGTAGTTGTAAAGCCCGAACTGATTTCAAAAAAGGCATCGATAACGCTGGGAATTTGTCTAGCAAAGACAAAGGGGAGACCACCAAAGAAAGACCAAAGGATCCAACAGAGGGCCACAATCAAGATTCCCTCCTTGGCATAAATCCGTTGATTTTTTGGCTTTTGTAAAATTCCTGAACCGCCTAGTAATACGAGAATCCCAATCGTTGTAAAGAGGGCTGTAAAGACTTGGCTCGATTCACGGTAATAGACAGCAATCGCAACAGGAACCAAGAGGAGAACAGCTTCAATCAAAAGTAACTTTGAAAGGAGGTAACGGATCATACTTTTATTCATTTCTCACCTCGCGATCAAGTCATAAATCTTGGTGATGTTTGGCAACAAAGTTGTTACTAGGAGCTTGTCTCCAACTTCCAGCATCTCCTCTCCAGTAGGGAAAATAGTCTTGCCTTTTCGAATGATGGCTGCAATAAGAACCCCTTTTTTCAATTTCAGTTGAGAAAGAGGTTTGGCAGTCATTTTATTGGCTTCCTTGATATGGAATTGCAGGGTTTCGATTTGGCCATTGGCTAGATGGTGCATGGCTTGAAGGTCTGAATACTGGGCATTAACCCGACCACGAATAAAGTGCATAATCGTATCTACAGCAATACTTTTAGGTGTGATGATACTTGAAAAATCAGGCGCATTGATAATCTCGAGGAGACTGGTACGATTGACCTTGGTAATATTTTTCTGTACACCTACCCTGTCAAGGAACATAGAGGTAATCAGATTTTCCTCATCGACTCCTGTTAGAGTCGCAACGGCATCATAGTTTTGAGCACTTTCTTCCAGCAGGATATCTTTTGCGGTACCATCTCCTTGAACGATGTAGAGATTTGGGAATTTCTCGCTAAAGAAGCTGGCGATTTCAGGATTAATTTCAATAATCTTGGTATCGATACGACTGTCTTTGAGGATACCTAGTAGATAATAGGCAATTCTACCAGCTCCAACAATAAGAAGACTCTTCACGGCACGAGATTTGAAATAATTATGGAAGAGCATCATGTCAACACGGTTACCAGTGACAAAGATTCTATCTTTATCCTGTACAGTCATGTCACCACTTGGGATGATAATTTGATGATCTCTTTCTATCGCACAGACAATGACATTGCCGAATTTTTTCCGAAAATCAGAAATGGGCATTTGGCAAAGACCACTGGAGGATTTAACAGTGAATTCCATCAAGCTGACCCGTCCACCAAAGAAACGTTCGACAGATAGGGCGTTGGGGAAGTCAATGATATTCGCGATAGCGCGGGCAGCCAAGAGCTCAGGATTAACGATAAGAGAAAAACCGAGGATATTCTTTTCCTTGAAATAAGAGTTAGAATATTCAGGGTTCCGCACCCGAACGATGGTCTCTTTAGCTCCCATTTTTTTGGCTAGAACGGCTGCAATCATGTTCACTTCATCGTATTCAGTCAGGGCGATAAAGATATCACAATCCTGGACACTGGCTTGCTCAAGGATGGTAAAATCGGCTCCGTTACCAAGGATACCCATGATATCAAAGCGATTAACAATATGATTGAGGACGGCTTCGTCTTGCTCAATCAGCAAAACATCATGCTTTTCTGCAACCAAGGAGCGACAGAGGGCAAAACCAACTTTTCCCCCTCCGACAAGGATAATTTTCATAATAAAACCTACTTTTTCATGATGTAACTATCATACCTTTTTTCAAGAAAAAATGCACCTACTAGCTAATAACCAGAGCTTTTAGTAGGAAATTTGCTATAAGGTAAAACTATACCCTAATCAATTGAAATAGCTATTAGCACCTTTCTCTGAAATATGGTATGATAAAGGATATACAAGGAGATAAAATGAATAATAATTTACTGGTATTACAATCAGACTTTGGTCTGGTTGATGGTGCGGTATCGGCTATGATTGGAGTGGCTTTAGAAGAATCTCCAACCTTAAAAATTCATCACTTGACGCACGATATCACGCCTTATAATATTTTTGAGGGGAGTTACCGTCTCTTTCAGACGGTGGATTACTGGCCTGAGGGAACGACTTTTGTATCGGTGGTCGATCCAGGTGTCGGCTCGAAACGTAAGAGTGTGGTTGCTAAGACTACAAAAAATCAATACATTGTCACACCAGACAATGGGACCCTTTCCTTTATCAAGAAACACGTTGGCATTGTAGCTATTCGTGAAATTTCTGAAGTAGCCAATAGACGTCAAAATACAGAGCATTCTTATACTTTCCACGGCCGTGATGTTTATGCCTATACTGGTGCTAAACTGGCCAGTGGTCACATTACTTTTGAGGAGGTGGGGCCAGAGCTCAGTGTGGATCAGATTGTGGAACTTCCAGTCGTAGAGACCATCATAGAAGAGCATCTGGTAAAGGGAGCCATTGATATTCTGGATGTGCGTTTCGGTTCGCTTTGGACCTCTATCACACGGGAAGAATTTTACAAGCTAGAACCAGAATTTGGTGACCGTTTTGAAGTGACTATCTATCACGCTGATATGCTGGTCTATCAAAATCAGGTTGTTTATGGCAAATCATTTGCAGATGTGAGAATTGGGCAACCCATCCTTTACATCAACTCTCTCTATCGTTTAGGTCTGGCTATCAACCAAGGTTCCTTTGCCAAGGCTTATAATGTAGGTGTCGGTTCATCTTGGACCATTGAAATAAAGAAAATAGAATCATAAAATAGGAGAATATAGATGAAAAATCAATCAATTAAACAAGTTGTTGCTATCGGTGTTGGAGCTGCGCTCTTTGTTGTTATCGGGATGATCAGCATTCCGACACCTGTTCCAAATACAAGTATCCAGCTTCAGTATGCGGTACAGAGCCTCTTGTCTATCATTTTTGGTCCTCTAGTGGGACTACTTGTTGGTTTAATTGGGCATGCAGTGAAGGACTCTCTTGTTGGCTACGGTCTTTGGTGGACTTGGATTATCGCTAGTGGGCTCTTTGGTCTAGCTGTGGGGCTATTTAGAAAGTACGTTCGCGTGATCAATGGTGTCTTTGACTGGAAAGATATTCTTATTTTTAACCTCATTCAACTACTTGCAAATGCTCTTGTTTGGGGTGTCTTGGCACCACTTGGAGATGTTGTGATTTATCAAGAAGCGGCAGAAAAAGTATTTGCCCAAGGAATTGTTGCAGGTCTTGCAAACGCGGTGACTATTGCTATCGCAGGAACTCTTCTCTTGCTAGCTTATTCACGTACACAGACTCGTTCAGGAAGTTTGAAAAAGGATTAATATAAGAGAAAAGGCTGGACAACCAGTCTTTTTCGATGTTTATAGATTAGTTAGGCAAGCAAGCTAGGCTAGGAATCTTTTTGACGCTAAGATTTTAAGAGAAGAGTCTGCAAGAAGGGGTAGATTTATGATAAAATAGAAGTCTAAGAAGCGAATGAAGAGAGTAAGATGAAAGAAGCTATAATTGAGTGGAAGGATTTCTCTTTCCGGTATGAAACGCAACAAGAACCAACCTTGCAAGGGGTGGACTTGACCATTTACAAGGGAGAGAAAGTCTTAATTGTTGGACCATCTGGGTCAGGCAAGTCTACCTTGGGTCAGTGTTTGAATGGAATTATTCCCAATATTTACAAGGGTCAGATGTCTGGAGAATTTTTGATCAAGGGGCAAGCGGCCTTTGATATGAGCATCTACGATAAATCTCATCTGGTCAGCACGGTTTTGCAGGATACTGATGGGCAGTTTATCGGTCTGTCTGTGGCAGAAGATTTGGCTTTTGCTCTGGAAAATGATATGACAGCTCTAGATGATATGAAAAGTCGTGTTCATAAATGGGCTGAAAAGCTGGTCCTTCTTTCTTTACTGTCTCAGCGTCCTCAGGATTTGTCTGGTGGACAAAAGCAGCGAGTTAGTCTAGCTGGTGTCTTGATTGATGAGAGTCCGATTCTTTTGTTTGATGAGCCACTCGCCAATCTAGATCCCAAGTCAGGTCAGGATATTATCGAATTGATTGATCAGATTCATAAGGAGGAGGGGACGACGACTCTTATTATCGAGCACCGTTTAGAGGATGTTCTGCATCGCCCTGTGGATCGGATTGTCCTGATAAACGATGGTCGTATCCTCTTTAATGGGAGTCCTGACCAGTTACTGGCGACTGATTTATTGACTCAAAATGGAATCCGGGAACCCCTTTATCTAACCACTTTACGTCAATTAGGTGTGGATTTAGTCAAGGAAGAACAATTAGCAGATCTGGATAACTTGTCTATCTCAAAAGGTCAGGTTCAGTTGCGGACGGAACTGGCAAAAGAAACCCCAGAATTGCAGTCACTCTTTAAATTAGAGGATCTGTCTTTTTCTTATGATGATAGACCGATTTTAAAATCCATTTATCTGGATATTAAAAAGGGCGAAAAGATTGCCATTGTCGGAAAAAATGGAGCAGGGAAATCAACTCTAGCCAAGGCCTTAAGTGCTTTTATTCAGACTGAAGGCCACTATCTGTGGGAAGGGCAGGATATCAAAGGAGATTCTGTTGCAGAGCGGGCGGAACGAGTAGGCTATGTGCTGCAAAATCCCAATCAAATGATTTCAACCAATATGATTTTTGATGAGGTGGCTCTGGGACTACATTTGCGAGGTGTGGACGAGCAGGAAATTGAAACGAGAGTCTATGAAACTTTGAAAATCTGTGGCCTCTATGAATTCCGTAATTGGCCTATTTCTGCCCTGTCATTTGGTCAGAAAAAACGTGTCACCATTGCTTCAATTTTAGTTTTAGGAGCTGAAATTATCCTCCTAGATGAACCGACAGCTGGTCAAGACCAGAAGAACTATACTGAGATTATGGAATTTCTTGAAGAACTGCATCAAAAAGGGCATACGATTGTCATGATTACTCATGATATGCAATTGATGCTGGATTATTCAGACCGAGCCCTTGTTATGGTGGATGGGGAATTGATTGCCGATACTGATCCAGCTAGTCTGTTGAGCAATCCTGAGCTGTTAGTAAAAGCCAACCTAAAAGAAACTTCTATCTTCAACTTGGCTAAGAAGCTCGACGTGGATCCACTTGCTTTAACGGCATTTTACAAAGAAAGGAGAGAAGGATGCAAGCTAAATTAATCGGTTACCAGCATAGAGATACTGTGATTCATCGCTTGTCAGGAGCTGGGAAACTCCTCTTTTTCATTCTCGTGTCATTGGCGGCCATGATTAGCTATGATACCAGACTGCTTGTTCTGATTGCCATCTTTTCGGTCTTTCTCCTCTATTTGTCAGAAATCCGTTTCAAAGATGTTTCCTTTGTAGCCGTTTTTGCGACGGTATTTGCCGTTTTAAACGTTTTGATGGTCTATCTCTTTTCTCCCGAGTATGGGGTTGGACTTTACGGAGAGAGAAGTGTGATTTGGCAGGGAATCGGTGCCTACACTCTGACCAGTCAAGAGCTCTTTTATCTGCTAAATTTGGCTATTAAGTACCTTTGCACCATTCCTCTGGCTATTATCTTTTTGATGACAACCCACCCTAGTCAGTTTGCTTCTAGTTTAAATCAAATTGGTGTGCCCTACAAGATTGCCTATTCAGTCAGCCTGACCTTGCGCTATATTCCAGATTTGCAGGAAGAATTCTTTACTATCAAGATGTCTCAGGAAGCGCGTGGGATGGAATTATCCAAGAAAGCTTCTCTTATGCAACGAATCAAAGGCAATCTGCGCATTATTACACCCTTGATTTTTAGCTCGTTAGAACGCATTGATACCATCGCGACTGCCATGGAGCTTCGACGCTTTGGGAAAGAGAAAAAACGCACTTGGTATAGTTATCAGGTCTTGAAAAAAGGAGACTATCTTACCTTGCTCTTGGCAGCCTTGTTTTTAGTAGCTAGTTTACTACTTATCTTGCAGAATCAGGGACGATTTTACAACCCTTGGAAATAGCTTGAAAAAATTGAAAAAATCAAGTCGTTTCTATTGACAATGATTCTGAAAGTGTTATACTAAGAAAGTAGTTTCGCTGATTTACTTCAAACCTGTTGTGAGGTAAGTTAACGATGCCTTAACCACGCTGTTTGCTGAGCTTGACTCCGGGCAGTGTGGCTATTTTTTTGCAATGGTGAAAGGAAGCAAGTCATGACAAATCACATTGTATTATTTGAACCACAAATTCCACAAAATACAGGCAATATCGCGCGTACTTGCGCTGCGACCAATTCTCCCCTCCATATCATCAAGCCTATGGGCTTTCCTATCGATGACCGCAAGATGAAGCGAGCTGGGTTGGATTATTGGGATAAGCTAGAGATTTATTTTTACGAGAGTTTAGAGGATTTCGTGTCTCAGATGAAGGGCAACCTCTATCTGATTTCTAAATTCGCTGAGAAAGTGTATTCTGATGTGGATTTATCGACTAACGAAGACCATTATTTTCTCTTTGGACGTGAAGACAAGGGCTTGCCGGAGGACTTTATGCGCGAACATCCTGAGAAAGCTCTCCGTATTCCCATGAATGATGAACATGTCCGCAGTCTCAATGTGTCTAATACCGTCTGCATGATTGTCTACGAAGCCCTCCGCCAGCAGAACTTTGCAGGTCTTGAGCTTGTTCATACCTATGAAGCAGATAAATTGAAATAAAAAATGAAAATGAAAATGAACAAAATGCTTGCGCTTGCAAGCGTTTTTTGTTATGATAAAAGAGTCTTCAGGGCAGGGTGTGATTCCCGACCGGCGGTAAATTTGACTAGCTATTTTAGCTTTCTCGTCGTTGTCTTGTCTCGATATACTTTAAGTATTATCTTCGACTGCGACGCCTAGATAAATCTAAAATATCTTAGTTAAAGAAGTCCGCGAGCGCAAGCTGATGTGGTGAGATTCCACAACCGACAGTATAGTCTGGATGGGAGAAGACGAAAGAATAGCTTTGTCTGTTCTGATAGATTTATAGCTAAACTGTAACCGCTTGCTTGAATTTCCTTAATAGAGTGAGAGGGAACTTTTGGGATATAAAAAGTGAGAATAGATAGAGGAATCCTTTCTAACTTCTTCTGATTTTATAGAAAATTGGAGGAACCTGTTATGACAAACACACGTCGACTTTCGACCATTGCGATTTTATCAGCCATCTCATTTGTGCTGATGTACTTTGACTTTCCGCTTTTACCAGCGGCGTCCTTCCTCAAGATCGAATTTAGTATCTTGCCAGTCCTTGTGGGCTTGGTGGTCATGGATTTGCCTGCTGCTCTAGGAATTCTCTTGCTTCGCTCACTCTTGAAATTGCTTCTTAATAGTCAAGGAGTGAATACTTACATTGGTTTGCCGATGAATATCGTAGCTTTGGGAGTTTTTGTCATCGTATTTGCTTTGATTTGGAAAAAGGAACGGACAACCCTTCGTTTCCTACTAGGCTCTCTAGCTGGAACTATTGGCTTGACCGTGGCTATGTTGGTTCTCAACTATGTTTACGCTGTTCCTTTGTACGCTAAGTTTGCTAACTTTGATATTGGAAAAATTTTGGGACTTTCCAACTACCTAATGACCATGGTATTACCTTTTAACTTGATTGAGGGTATCATCTTTGCCGTTTCATTCTGGTTGTTATACGTTCTCTTGAAACCAACCTTAAAACATTATGAGAGATAAACAAACATTTTTAATGAAGGGCAGTTTTGCCCTTTTACTTTTCGTTATTCTTGGCTACATGGTCAAATTTTACCCTGAAACGCTGGTCGGTTTTGACCAACCGATACAGACTGCCGTTCGAGGAGACTTACCAGATTACTTGACTATTCTTTTCAGAGCCATCACACGTTTGATTGATATCCCAGTGATTATCACTTGGGTTGTTATTACAGCCTTTACCTTTTATCGTAAGCGGTGGAAGATAGAAAGTTTCTTCATGCTGGGAAATCTGGCTTTGGCAGCTCTTTTAATCGTGACCTTTAAAAATATTTACCAGCGCCCACGACCAGCTATTTTACACTTGGTTGAGGAGAAGGGATTTTCCTTTCCAAGTGGCCATTCTCTGGCTGTAACCTTGATGGTTGGTTCTCTGATTGTTATTCTTAGTCAACGGATTAAAAATCCAGTCTGGAGAAAAGTCGTGCAAATTATCCTTGCTCTCTACCTAGTCAGTGTGCTGGTATCAAGGGTTTATCTGGGAGTTCACTATCCATCAGACGTTCTTGCCAGTCTCTGTGTGGGCTTGGGAGTCTTGTTTATCGAATTTCCCTTCTATGACAAGCTACGCTTCCAATGGCGATTTAAAGGCAAGCAGAAGTGAGTATCGAATTCCTTTGAGGAGAAAGAAATGAAAGTCAATATAGCAGATCTTCATCCGACTCAACTATACTTATCAGAAAAGAAGTTGCAAGATATTCAGATGCTTTATCAGTCTGTAGAACTAAACAATGTTGATCCAATTAGTATTCTTGCGTTTGGAAATTGCTTGTTGATTACAGATGGGCATCACAGGGCTTATCAGGCTTTATTGGCAGGTCGGGATACGATTTCTGCTGAGTTTGATAGAGACGGCGGTGATGAACTATATCATCTCTATGCGCAAGCTTGTGAGGAAAGAAAGATTTACTCTGTTCTGGATTTAAAAAATCATATCTTACCTCAAGATGAGTATGAAGCAAAATGGTATAACTGGTGTGATGGTTTTAATCAAGCAGCAACTCTTTTGTTGAAAAGGAAAGCAGATGAAACAGACCCTACAAATAGATAATTCACTGCGTCTTGTTCCTTATTATAAGGTCAATCATTGTGAGGAAGCTTTTGCTTGGTATCAGAATGTGGACTTAGTTTACCTCGTAGATGGGGTGAAGCTTCCTTATAGTCAAGAAACTTTGGAAGCCATGTATTCCTATTTGGATCAGCATGGTGAGCTTTTTTGGATTGAAGTCAAGGAGAAGGGAGAATGGTTTCCAATTGGGGATGTTACACTATCTCAGGATAATCTCCCCATTGTGATTGGGAATTCCGCTTACCAACATCGAGGACTTGGAAAAAAGATTCTAAGTGCTTTGATTGAATTGGCTCGAGTAAAAGGATGGAAAGAATTGAGAGTTAAGGAAATCTACACTTACAATCATGCGTCTAGGCGATGTTTCGAGTCGCTTGGATTTGTGGAAAATGGGGCAACAGAAAAAGGGACGAGTTTTGTATTGAAATTAGTCTAATCTAACTTGTTTTTTAACTAAAAATCTGATAAACTAAGTAGTAATTGAATAGAAATCTGCAAGACTAGTAACTCAAGGGAAGTATATCAGGGAGGAGAGCCGTGACTGCAAGCTCTCTATATGAAAGCTGGGTGAATTCACTTGCGCATGGATTTAGAAATGAAGGTCTGACTTGTCAGATAAAAACGGATGGTACCGCGTGTCAACGCTCCGAGTGGAGTTTTTGGCATGTGGTTTTCTTTTTATCTACGAGAGACTGATGGAGGAATTATGTCAACTATTGAAGAACAATTAAAAGCGCTTCGCGAAGAAACGCTGGCTAGCTTGAAGCAGATTACTGCTGAAAATGAAAAAGAGATGCAAGATTTGCGTGTCTCAGTCCTTGGGAAAAAGGGTTCACTTACTGAAATCCTCAAAGGGATGAAAGATGTCTCTGCTGAGATGCGTCCAATTATCGGGAAACACGTCAATGAAGCTCGTGATGTCTTGACAGCAGCTTTTGAAGAAACAGCTAAACTCTTGGAAGAAAAGAAAATCGCAGCTCAACTTGCTAGCGAGAGCATCGATGTGACACTTCCAGGTCGTTCAGTTGCGACGGGTCACCGCCATGTCCTCACACAAACGAGTGAGGAAATCGAAGATATCTTTATCGGTATGGGTTACCAAGTCGTGGATGGTTTTGAAGTGGAGCAAGACTACTATAACTTTGAACGTATGAACCTTCCAAAAGACCACCCAGCTCGTGATATGCAGGATACTTTCTATATCACTGAAGAAATCTTACTCCGTACCCACACCTCTCCAGTTCAGGCGCGTGCTATGGATGCCCATGATTTTTCTAAAGGTCCTTTGAAAATGATCTCACCAGGGCGTGTGTTCCGTCGTGATACGGACGATGCAACCCACAGTCACCAATTCCACCAAATTGAAGGCTTGGTTGTTGGGAAAAATATCTCTATGGCAGACCTTCAAGGAACCCTTCAGTTGATTGTGCAAAAAATGTTCGGTGAAGAGCGTCAAATTCGTTTGCGCCCATCTTACTTCCCATTCACAGAGCCATCTGTTGAGGTGGATGTTTCTTGCTTCAAGTGTGGTGGAGAAGGCTGTAACGTATGTAAGAAAACAGGTTGGATCGAAATTATGGGGGCCGGTATGGTTCACCCACGTGTCCTTGAAATGAGTGGTATCGATGCGACTGTTTACTCTGGATTTGCCTTTGGTCTTGGACAAGAGCGTGTAGCTATGCTCCGTTACGGAATCAACGATATCCGTGGTTTCTACCAAGGAGATGTCCGCTTCTCAGAACAGTTTAAATAATGATTAGAAAAGTAGAAATGGCAGATGTTGGGGTGTTGTCCAAAATTGCTAAACAAACCTTTCGTGAAACATTTGCTCATGATAATACGGAAGAGCAGTTACAGGAATACTTTGAAGAGGCTTATAGTCTGAGAGTTTTGTCAACTGAGTTGGAAAATCCAGAATCCGAAACCTATTTCATTATGCATGAAGAGGAGATAGCTGGTTTTCTCAAAGTCAACTGGGGAAGTGCTCAGACTGAGAGAGAATTAGAGGGTGCTTTTGAAATTCAACGTCTCTATGTGCTACAAAAATTCCAAGGATTTGGATTCGGTAAGCAACTGTTTGAATTTGCTCTTGAACTTGCTACAAAAAATAGTTTTTCTTGGGCTTGGCTAGGTGTTTGGGAGCATAATACAAAAGCTCAAGCGTTTTATAATCGATATGGTTTTGAAAAATTTAGCCAACATCATTTTATGGTTGGTCAAAAAGTAGATACGGATTGGTTACTGAGAAAGAAATTAAGGTAAGAAGATGATTCTTCTATTGAAATGATAGGAAAGGAAAAGAACCAGAGTGGCAACTGTCATTCTGGAGAACTAAATTATGCTTGTATCTTATAAATGGTTAAAAGAATTGGTGGACATTGATGTGCCATCACAAGAGTTGGCTGAAAAAATGTCAACTACAGGGATCGAGGTAGAAGGTGTGGAATCACCTGCTGCTGGTCTCTCAAAAATTGTCGTCGGTGAGGTCTTGTCTTGCGAAGATGTGCCAGAAACTCACCTCCATGTTTGTCAGGTTAACGTTGGCGAAGAAGAAGCCCGTCAAATCGTCTGTGGTGCACCGAATGTGCGTGCTGGTATCAAGGTTATGGTGGCTCTTCCAGGAGCTCGCATCGCTGACAATTACAAGATCAAAAAAGGGAAAATCCGCGGTCTTGAGTCACTTGGGATGATCTGTTCGCTTGGCGAATTGGGAATTTCTGACTCAGTTGTGCCTAAGGAATTCGCAGATGGCATCCAAATCTTGCCAGAAAATGCCGTTCCTGGAGATGAAGTCTTCTCATATCTAGACTTGGATGATGAAATCATCGAACTTTCTATCACACCCAACCGTGCGGATGCCCTTTCTATGCGTGGAGTGGCTCACGAAGTGGCAGCTATCTATGATAAGGCAGTCAACTTTAAAGAATTTACTCTTTCAGAAACAGACCAAGCTGCAGCAGATGCTCTTTCTGTGGGTATTGAGACAGACAAAGCACCTTACTATGCAGCTCGTATCTTGGACAATGTGACCATCGCACCAAGTCCACAATGGTTGCAAAACCTTCTCATGAACGAAGGAATCCGTCCAATCAACAACGTAGTGGACGTGACAAACTACATCCTGCTCTACTTTGGTCAACCAATGCATGCTTTTGACTTGGATACCTTTGAAGGGACTGACATCCGTGTGCGTGAAGCGCGTGCTGGTGAAAAATTGGTGACTTTAGATGGTGAAGAACGTGACTTGGACATGAATGACTTAGTTATCACTGTCGCAGACAAGCCAGTAGCCCTTGCAGGTGTCATGGGCGGTCAAGCAACAGAAATCTCTGAGAAATCTAGTCGTGTCGTCCTTGAAGCTGCAGTCTTCAACGGAAAATCAATCCGCAAGACTAGCGGACGTCTCAACCTTCGTTCTGAGTCATCTTCTCGCTTTGAAAAAGGTATCAATGTGGCAACTGTTAACGAAGCCCTTGATGCTGCGGCTAGCATGATTGCAGAACTTGCAGGTGCGACGGTGCGTAAAGGTATCGTTTCAGCGGGTGAGCTTGATACCTCTGATGTGGAAGTTTCTTCAACTCTTGCTGATGTTAACCGTGTCCTCGGTACAGAACTTTCTTATGCGGATGTAGAAGACGTCTTCCGTCGTCTTGGCTTTGGTCTTTCTGGAAATGCAGACAGCTTTACAGTCAGCGTACCACGTCGTCGTTGGGATATCACAATCGAGGCAGACCTCTTTGAAGAAATCGCTCGTATCTATGGATATGACCGCTTGCCAACCAGCCTTCCAAAAGACGACGGTACAGCTGGTGAATTGACTGCGACACAAAAACTTCGACGTCAAGTTCGTACGATTGCTGAAGGAGCAGGTTTGACAGAAATCATCACCTATGCTCTGACAACTCCTGAAAAAGCAGTAGAGTTCACAGCTCAACCAAGTAACCTTACTGAACTCATGTGGCCAATGACAGTGGATCGTTCAGTCCTCCGTCAAAATATGATTTCTGGTATCCTTGATACCGTTGCCTACAACGTGGCTCGTAAGAACAAAAACTTGGCCCTTTACGAGATTGGAAAAGTCTTTGAACAAACTGGCAATCCAAAAGAAGAACTTCCAAATGAGATTAATAGCTTTGCCTTTGCCTTGACAGGTTTGGTTGCTGAAAAAGATTTCCAAACAGCAGCAGTTCCAGTTGATTTCTTCTATGCTAAAGGAATCCTAGAAGCATTATTTACTCGCTTGGGAATAGAAGTGAGCTATACAGCTACAGCTGAAATTGCAAGCCTTCATCCAGGTCGTACAGCAGTCATTTCACTCGGTGACCAAGTTCTTGGTTTCCTCGGTCAAGTGCATCCAGTAACTGCTAAGGCCTACGATATTCCAGAAACTTATGTGGCTGAGCTCAACCTTTCAGCCATCGAAGCTGCGCTTCAACCTGCTGTTCCATTTGTGGAAATCACGAAATTCCCAGCAGTCAGCCGTGACGTTGCCCTTCTCCTCAAGGCAGAAGTGACTCATCAAGAAGTTGTAGATGCTATTCAAGCTGCCGGCGTGAAACGTTTGACAGATATCAAACTCTTTGACGTCTTCTCAGGCGAAAAATTGGGACTTGGTATGAAGTCAATGGCTTATAGCTTGACTTTCCAAAATCCAGAAGACAGCTTAACGGATGAAGAAGTCGCACGCTACATGGAAAAAATCCAAGCATCACTTGAAGAAAAAGTCAATGCAGAAGTGCGTTAAAATATCAATCCATCCTCCGGGGTGGATTTTTTCTTTTCACATAACAATTCAGGATTAAAAATAGACAGTTGAGGAGCAGAGTGGATAAATTAAGTTTACTACTGTATAATGGATTTATCACTAAAAACGCTCCATGCCATATTTTACATAGCATTAGTCTTCTAAAAATGGACAGAAATCATTGTAAAGGCTATCAAAAAGGAGTATAA
>CAURES010000034.1:0-15966 GCA_963523725.1 uncultured Streptococcus sp. | reverse complement strand
GTCCTCGCAAGACTTTGAAAGGACATGGACAATTTCTTCATGCCAAGACTCTAGGATTTACGCATCCACGAACAGGTGAGACCTTGGAATTTACAGCAGATATCCCAGATATTTTTAAGGAAACCTTGGAGAGATTGAGAAAGAATTAGACGTGATAAAAGGTTGAGATGACTTGTCTCGGCCTTTTTCCTATCAACTCTTTTCTATTTCCTGCCATTCGTGTTATAATGGATAAATATGAAGAATCGGAGTGAGACTATGAAATACAAACGGATTGTCTTTAAGGTGGGGACTTCTTCTCTGACAAATGAGGATGGAAGTTTATCACGTAGTAAGGTAAAGGCTATTACCCAGCAGTTGGCTATGTTGCACGAGGCTGGTCATGAATTGATTTTGGTGTCGTCGGGTGCCATTGCTGCAGGTTTTGGAGCCTTAGGATTTAAAAAGCGTCCGACTAAGATTGCTGATAAACAGGCTTCAGCAGCGGTAGGGCAAGGCCTTTTGTTGGAAGAATACACGACCAATCTTCTCTTGCGCCAAATCGTTTCTGCACAAATCTTGCTGACCCAGGATGACTTTGTGGATAAGCGCCGTTATAAAAATGCCCATCAGGCTTTGTCAGTTCTACTTAGCCGTGGCGCGATTCCTATCATCAATGAGAATGACAGTGTTGTTATTGACGAGCTCAAGGTTGGGGACAATGATACTCTAAGTGCTCAGGTAGCAGCCATGGTTCAAGCAGACCTTTTGGTCCTCTTGACAGACGTAGACGGTCTATATACTGGAAATCCTAATTCAGATCCAAGAGCCAAACGCTTGGAGCGAATCGAGACCATCAATCGTGAGATTATTGATATGGCCGGTGGAGCTGGTTCGTCTAATGGTACAGGTGGCATGTTAACCAAAATCAAAGCTGCAACTATCGCGACGGAATCAGGAGTTCCTGTTTATATCTGCTCATCCTTGAAGTCAGATGCCATGATTGAGGCAGCTGAGGAGACCAAGGATGGTTCCTACTTTGTTGCTCAAGAGAAGGGACTTCGTACCCAGAAACAATGGCTGGCCTTTTATGCTCAGAGTCAAGGTTCTATTTGGGTTGATAAAGGGGCTGCAGAAGCTCTCTCTCAACATGGAAAGAGTCTTCTCTTATCTGGTGTTGTTGACGCAGAAGGCGCCTTTTCTTACGGTGATATCGTGACAGTATTTGACAAGGAAAGTGGAAAATCACTTGGAAAAGGACGCGTGCAATTTGGGGCATCTGCTTTGGAGGATATGTTGCGTTCTCAAAAAGCCAAGGGTGTCTTGATTCACCGTGACGACTGGATTTCCATTACTCCTGAAATCCAACTACTCTTTACAGAATTTTAGAGGTAAACTATGGTAAGTACACAAGAACAATTTGAACAGGTACAGGCTGTTAAAAAATCGATCAACACAGCTAGTGAAGAGGTGAAAAACCAAGCCTTGTTAGCCATGGCTAATCACTTATTAGTAGCTACTGAGGAAATTTTAGCGGCCAATGCCCTCGATATGGAAGCGGCTAAGGGTAAAATCTCAGATGTGATGCTGGATCGTCTTTATTTGGATGCAGGTCGTATAGAAGCGATGGCAACTGGGATTCGTGAAGTGGTTGCTTTACCAGATCCAATCGGTGAAGTTTTAGAAACCAATCATCTTGAAAATGGTTTGGTTATCACCAAGAAACGGGTGGCTATGGGTGTTATCGGTATTATCTATGAAAGCCGTCCAAATGTGACGTCTGACGCGGCTGCTTTGGCTCTCAAGAGTGGGAATGCGGTTGTTCTTCGTAGTGGTAAGGATGCCTACCAAACAGCTCATGCTATTGTCACAGCCTTGAAGAAGGGCTTGGAGACAACGACTATTCACCCAGATGTGATTCAACTAGTGGAAGATACTAGCCGAGAAAGTAGCTATGCTATGATGAAGGCCAAGGGCTATCTAGACCTTCTTATTCCTCGTGGAGGAGCTGGCTTGATCAATGCAGTGGTTGAGAATGCTATCGTACCTGTTATCGAGACAGGAACTGGGATTGTTCATGTTTATGTCGATAAGGACGCAGATGAAGATAAAGCTTTATCTATTATCAACAATGCTAAAACCAGTCGTCCTTCTGTATGCAATGCCATGGAGGTTCTAATTGTTCATGAGGACAAGGCAGCAAGCTTCTTTCCTTGCTTGGAGAAGGTACTGGTTGAAGATCGAAAAGAAGCTGGGTTGGAGCCAATTCAATTCCGCCTAGATAGCAAAGCCAGTCAGTTTGTTTCAGGTCACGCAGCTGAAGCACAAGACTTTGACACCGAGTTTTTAGACTATGTATTAGCGGTTAAGGTTGTGAGCAGTTTAGAAGAAGCGGTTGCCCATATTGAGGCTCACAGTACCCATCATTCGGATGCAATTGTAACTGAAAATGCTGAAGCTGCAGCTTACTTTACAGATCAAGTGGACTCTGCAGCTGTCTATGTCAATGCCTCAACTCGTTTCACAGATGGAGGCCAATTTGGTCTTGGTTGTGAAATGGGGATTTCTACTCAGAAACTGCACGCGCGTGGTCCAATGGGCTTGAAGGAGTTGACTAGCTACAAGTATGTGGTTACTGGTGACGGACAGATAAGGGAGTAAGAGATGAAGATTGGATTTATCGGTTTGGGGAATATGGGTGCTAGTTTGGCCAAGGCTGTTTTGCAGGCCAAGACGGGTGATGACCTTCTCCTTGCCAATCGTAGTCAAGCCAAGGTGTATTCTTTCATCGCCGACTTTGGCGGTCAGACTTCTAGCAATGATGAAATCTTCGCAGAAGCAGATGTGATTTTTCTAGGAGTTAAGCCTGCTCAGTTTTCTGAACTGCTTTCTCAATACCAGACCATCCTTGAAAAAAGAGAAAGTCTTCTTTTGATTTCCATGGCAGCTGGATTGACCTTGGAAAAACTCGCTAGTCTTATCCCAAGTCAACACCGAATTATTCGTATGATGCCAAATACCCCTGCTTCTATCGGACAAGGAGTGATTAGTTATGCCTTGTCTCCTAATTGCAGGGCTGAGGACAGTGAGTTCTTTTGTCAGCTTTTAGTCAAGGCTGGCCTCTTGGTTGAACTTGGGGAAAGTTTAATTGACGCAGCGACAGGTCTTGCAGGCTGTGGACCAGCTTTTGTCTATCTCTTTATTGAGGCTTTGGCAGATGCGGGTGTTCAGACGGGATTGCCACGAGAAACGGCATTGAAAATGGCAGCTCAAACCGTGGTAGGAGCTGGGCAATTGGTCCTTGAAAGTCAGCAACATCCTGGAGTATTGAAAGACCAAGTCTGTAGCCCAGGCGGTTCGACTATCGCTGGTGTAGCAAGCCTAGAAGCGCATGCTTTTCGAGGAACAGTCATGGATGCAGTTGGTCAAGCCTACAGACGAACACAAGAACTAGGTAAATAAGAGGTGGCTTTGTCTGCCTCTTTTATGGTGGTTGATACTCTTCGAAAATCTCTTCAAACTGCGTCAGCTTCCATCTGCAACCTCAAAACAGTGTTTTGAGCAACCTGCGGCTAGCTTCCTAGTTTGCTCTTTGATTTTCATTGAGTATGAAATGAGAAGACAAAAAGATTGTCACAAACCCCTATTTTTTTGATAGAATAGAAGTAGTAAAAAAGAAATGAGTTAGACATGTCAAAAGGATTTTTAGTCTCTCTTGAGGGACCAGAGGGAGCAGGAAAGACCAGTGTTTTAGAGGCTCTGCTACCAATTTTAGAGGAAAAAGGGGTAGAGGTGCTGACGACCCGTGAACCTGGCGGAGTCTTGATTGGGGAGAAGATTCGGGAAGTAATTTTAGATCCAAGTCATACTCAGATGGATGCTAAAACAGAGCTTTTGCTCTATATCGCCAGTCGCAGACAGCACTTGGTGGAAAAAGTTCTTCCAGCACTTGAAGCTGGTAAGTTGGTCATTATGGACCGCTTCATCGATAGTTCTCTTGCCTATCAGGGATTTGGTCGTGGTTTGGACATTGAAGCCATTGACTGGCTTAACCAGTTTGCGACAGATGGCCTCAAACCCGATTTGACACTCTATTTTGACATCGAGGTGGAAGAAGGACTGGCTCGCATTGCTGCTAATAGCAATCGTGAGGTCAATCGTTTGGACTTGGAAGGGTTGGACTTGCATAAAAAAGTCCGTCAAGGTTACCTTTCTCTTCTGGACAAAGAAGGAAGTCGTATTGTCAAGATTGATGCTAGTTTTCCTTTGGAGCAAGTTGTGGAAACTACCAAGACTGTCTTGTTTGATAGAATGGGATTGGCTAAATGAAACAAGATCAACTAAAGGCCTGGCAACCAGATCAGTTTGACCGATTTGTCCGTATCCTAGAACAAGACCAGCTCAATCATGCCTACCTCTTTTCAGGTTTCTTTGGAAGCTTGGAAATGGCGCAATTTTTAGCTAAGAGCCTCTTTTGTACAGATAAAGTAGGTGTTTTACCATGTGAGAAATGCCGAAATTGTAAGCTGATTGAAAAGGGAGAGTTTCCCGATGTCACTTTGATTAAGCCAGTCAATCAGGTCATTAAGACAGAACGCATTCGGGAATTGGTGGGCCAGTTTTCCCAAGCAGGAATTGAAAGCCAGCAGCAGGTTTTTATTATCGAGCAAGCTGAGAAGATGCACCCCAACGCAGCCAATTCTCTGCTCAAGGTCATCGAAGAACCCCAGAGTGAGGTTTATATTTTCTTCTTGACAAGCGATGAAGAAAAGATTTTACCGACAATCCGAAGTCGGACCCAGATTTTCCACTTTAAAAAACAAGAAGAGAAGCTGATCTTGCTCTTAGAACAAATGGGACTGGTTAAGAAAAAAGCGACTCTTTTAGCTCAGTTTAGTCAATCGCGAGCTGAAGCAGAAAAGTTGGCAAATCAGGCAAGTTTTTGGACCTTGGTCGATGAAAGTGAACGCCTGCTGACTTGGTTAGTAGCTAAGAAAAAAGAAAGTTATCTGCAGGTTGCTAAATTAGCCAACTTGGCAGATGACAAGGAAAAACAAGATCAGGTTTTACGGATTCTTGAAGTTCTCTGTGGACAAGATATCCTACAAGCAAGAGTAAGAGTGATTTTACAAGATTTGCTAGAAGCTAGAAAAATGTGGCAAGCTAATGTCAGCTTTCAAAATGCCATGGAATATCTGGTCTTGAAAGAAATATAAACTCAAAAATGAATGATAAAGAAAGGAAAGGGCTGTTTTATGGACAAAAAAGAATTATTTGACGCGCTGGATGATTTTTCCCAACAGTTATTGGTAACCTTGGCCGATGTGGAAGCCATCAAGAAAAATCTCAAGAGCCTGGTAGAGGAAAATACAGCTCTTCGTTTGGAAAATAGTAAGTTACGAGAACGCTTGGGTGAGGTGGAAGCAGATGCTCCCGTCAAGGCTAAGCATGTTCGTGAAAGTGTCCGTCGCATTTACCGTGATGGATTTCACGTTTGTAATGATTTTTATGGACAACGTCGAGAGCAGGACGAGGAATGTATGTTCTGTGACGAGTTGTTATACAGGGAGTAGGCATGCAGATTCAAAAAAGTTTTAAGGGGCAGTCTCCCTATGGCAAGCTGTACCTAGTGGCAACGCCGATTGGCAATTTAGATGATATGACCTTTCGAGCTATCCAGACCTTGAAAGAAGTGGACTGGATTGCTGCTGAGGACACGCGCAATACTGGTCTTTTGCTCAAGCATTTTGATATTTCCACCAAGCAGATTAGTTTTCATGAGCACAATGCCAAGGAAAAAATTCCTGATTTGATTGGTTTCCTGAAAGCAGGACAAAGTATTGCTCAGGTATCCGATGCAGGTCTACCTAGCATCTCGGACCCTGGACATGATTTGGTCAAAGTAGCGATTGAGGAAGAAATTGCAGTTGTCACTGTTCCAGGTGCCTCTGCAGGAATTTCTGCCTTGATTGCCAGTGGTTTAGCACCGCAGCCGCATATCTTTTACGGCTTTTTACCGAGAAAATCAGGCCAGCAAAAGCAATTTTTCGACTCAAAAAAAGATTATCCTGAAACTCAAATTTTCTATGAATCGCCTCATCGTGTGGCAGATACGTTGGAAAATATGCTAGAAGTCTACGGTGACCGCTCGGTGGTCTTGGTCAGGGAATTGACCAAAATCTATGAAGAATACCAAAGAGGTACCATTTCTGAGCTATTAGAAAGCATTGCTGAAACGCCACTCAAGGGCGAATGCCTTCTCATTGTTGAAGGTGCCAGCCAGGATGTGGAGGAAAAGGGCGAGGAGGACTTGTTCTTAGAAATCCAAGCCCGCATCCAGCAAGGTATGAAGAAAAATCAAGCTATCAAGGAAGTAGCTAAGATTTACCAGTGGAATAAAAGCCAACTCTACGCTGCCTACCACGATTGGGAAGAAAATCAAGAAAATGACTAAACAGGGAAGTTTGCCTTCTTCCCTTTTTTTGTTATACTAGTAGAAGAAAAAATTAGAAAGATTTGTGGGAGTGAAAAAGTCCGGGGTACTTTTTCAGCCTGAGCCAAGAAACTCGGAAGCGAGTAAGTTCGGTTGGCTTTTTCAGCCTGAGCCAAGAAATTCGAAAGCGAGGAAAGTCCTGTAGACTTTTTCAGTCTGAGCCAAGAAACTCGAAAGCGAGGAAAGTCCTGTGGACTTTTTCAGCCTGAGCCAGGAAATTCGAAAGCGAGGAAAGTTCGGTTGGCTTTTTCAATGTGAAGCTTGTCTTTACACTCCCAAAGAGGTATTAGTGTCGTGTCTCAATCTTATATCAATGTTATCGGTGCTGGTTTGGCAGGTTCTGAAGCAGCCTACCAAATCGCAGAGCGTGGTATTCCAGTTAAACTCTATGAAATGCGTGGTGTCAAGTCAACACCCCAGCACAAAACAGACAATTTTGCTGAGTTAGTTTGTTCTAATTCTCTACGTGGAGATGCTTTGACAAATGCAGTGGGTCTCCTCAAGGAAGAAATGCGTCGCTTGGGTTCTGTTATTTTGGAATCTGCTGAGGCTACACGTGTTCCTGCAGGTGGTGCGCTTGCGGTGGACCGAGATGGTTTCTCTCAGATGGTAACTGAGAAAGTGGCCAACCACCCTTTGATTGAAGTGGTTCGTGATGAAATTACAGAATTGCCGACAGATGTTATTACGGTTGTCGCTACTGGTCCTTTGACCAGCGATGCTCTGGCTGAAAAGATTCATGCCCTCAATGACGGTGATGGTTTCTATTTCTACGATGCTGCAGCCCCTATTATCGACGTCAACACCATCGATATGAGCAAGGTCTATCTCAAGTCTCGTTATGATAAGGGGGAAGCCGCTTATCTCAATGCTCCAATGACCAAGCAGGAGTTTATGGATTTTCATGAAGCTTTGGTTAATGCGGAAGAAGCTCCGCTTAATTCTTTCGAAAAAGAAAAGTACTTTGAAGGTTGTATGCCAATCGAAGTCATGGCCAAACGAGGTATTAAAACTATGCTTTATGGCCCTATGAAGCCAGTTGGACTTGAGTATCCAGATGACTACACAGGCCCTCGTGATGGAGAATTTAAAACACCTTATGCGGTGGTTCAGCTTCGTCAGGACAATGCAGCCGGTAGCCTCTACAATATCGTCGGTTTCCAAACCCACCTTAAATGGGGAGAACAAAAGCGTGTTTTCCAAATGATTCCAGGTCTTGAAAATGCTGAGTTTGTTCGTTATGGTGTTATGCACCGCAATTCTTACATGGATTCACCAAATCTTCTTGAACAGACTTATCGTTCTAAGAAACAATCAAATCTCTTCTTTGCTGGTCAGATGACGGGTGTGGAAGGCTATGTTGAGTCAGCAGCGTCAGGCTTAGTTGCGGGAATTAACGCGGCTCGTCTCTTCAAGGGAGAAAGCGAGGCTATTTTCCCAGAAACAACAGCGATTGGAAGCTTAGCTCATTACATCACCCATGCCGACAGCAAGCATTTCCAACCAATGAATGTCAACTTTGGGATTATCAAGGAGTTGGAAGGCGAGCGTATCCGTGATAAGAAGGCTCGTTATGAAAAAATTGCAGAGCGTGCCCTTAGCGACTTAGAGGAATTTTTAACTGTCTAATTTTTTTGAAAGAATTGCTCATGATACTATAAAAATCTTAGAAATTGTGATAAAATAGGTAGGATAAAAAAAGGAGAGTGAAAATGGCGAATCCCAAGTATAAACGTATTTTAATCAAGTTATCAGGTGAAGCCCTTGCCGGTGAACGTGGCGTAGGGATTGATATCCAAACAGTTCAAACAATCGCAAAAGAGATTCAAGAAGTTCATAGCTTAGGTATCGAAATTGCCCTTGTTATTGGTGGAGGAAATCTCTGGCGTGGAGAACCTGCAGCAGAAGCAGGTATGGACCGCGTTCAGGCAGATTACACAGGAATGCTTGGGACTGTTATGAATGCTCTTGTGATGGCAGATTCATTGCAACAAGTTGGGGTTGATACACGTGTGCAAACAGCGATTGCTATGCAACAAGTGGCAGAGCCTTATGTCCGTGGACGTGCCCTTCGTCACCTTGAAAAAGGCCGTATCGTTATCTTTGGTGCCGGAATTGGTTCACCTTACTTCTCAACAGATACAACAGCGGCCCTTCGTGCGGCTGAAATCGAAGCGGATGCCATCCTTATGGCTAAAAATGGTGTCGACGGTGTTTACAATGCCGATCCTAAGAAAGACAAGACAGCTGTTAAATTTGAAGAATTGACCCACCGTGACGTTATCAATAAAGGTCTCCGTATCATGGACTCAACAGCTTCAACCCTCTCAATGGATAACGACATTGACTTGGTTGTCTTCAACATGAACCAACCAGGCAACATCAAACGTGTCGTATTTGGTGAAAATATCGGAACAACAGTTTCAAATAATATCGAAGAAAAGGAATAAGAAAGATTATGGCTAACGCAATTATTGAAAAAGCTAAAGAGAGAATGACCCAGTCTCACCAATCACTTGCTCGTGAATTTGGTGGTATCCGTGCTGGTCGTGCCAATGCAAGCTTGCTTGACCGTGTACATGTAGAATACTACGGAGTAGAAACTCCTCTTAACCAAATCGCTTCAATTACGATTCCAGAAGCGCGTGTTTTGTTGGTGACACCATTTGACAAGTCTTCATTGAAAGACATCGAACGTGCCTTGAACGCTTCTGATCTTGGTATTACACCAGCGAATGATGGTTCTGTGATTCGTTTGGTCATCCCAGCTCTTACAGAAGAAACTCGTCGTGACCTTGCTAAAGAAGTGAAGAAGGTCGGCGAAAATGCTAAAGTGGCTGTCCGCAATATCCGTCGTGATGCTATGGACGAAGCTAAGAAACAAGAAAAAGCAAAAGAAATCACTGAAGACGAATTGAAGACTCTTGAAAAAGATATTCAAAAAGTAACAGACGATGCTGTTAAACACATCGACGACATGACTGCCAACAAAGAAAAAGAACTCTTGGAAGTCTAAAAATAAACAGAAAAACTCAGTTGGCATTGCTGGCTGAGTTTTATTCGAAAGAAGGAAATATGAATACAAATCTTGCAAGTTTTATCGTTGGACTCATCATCGATGAAAATGACCGTTTTTACTTTGTGCAAAAGGATGGCCAAACCTATGCTCTTGCCAAGGAAGAAGGTCAACATACAGTAGGGGATACGGTCAAAGGTTTTGCCTACACGGATATGAAGCAAAAACTCCGCCTGACAACCATAGAAGTGACTGCCACTCAGGACCAATTTGGTTGGGGAACTGTAACGGAAGTTCGTAAAGACTTGGGTGTCTTTGTGGATACAGGCCTTCCTGACAAGGAAATCGTTGTGTCACTCGATATTCTCCCTGAGCTCAAGGAACTCTGGCCTAAGAAGGGCGACCAACTCTACATCCGTCTTGAAGTGGACAAGAAAGACCGTATCTGGGGACTCTTGGCTTATCAAGAAGACTTTCAACGTCTGGCTCGTCCTGCCTACAACAACATGCAGAACCAAAACTGGCCAGCCATTGTATACCGTCTCAAGCTGTCAGGAACTTTTGTTTACCTGCCAGAAAATAACATGCTTGGCTTTATCCATCCTAGCGAGCGTTACGCAGAGCCACGTTTGGGACAAGTTCTAGATGCGCGTGTCATTGGTTTCCGTGAAGTGGACCGTACCTTGAACCTCTCCCTCAAACCACGTTCCTTTGAGATGTTGGAAAATGATGCCCAGATGATTTTGACCTACTTGGAAAGCAATGGCGGTTTCATGACCTTAAATGATAAGTCATCTCCAGACGACATCAAGGCAACCTTTGGCATTTCTAAAGGTCAGTTCAAGAAAGCACTCGGTGGCTTGATGAAGGCTGGCAAAATCAAGCAAGACCAGTTTGGGACAGAGTTGATCTAGGGTGACATATGAGAAAATCATTTTACACTTGGCTCATGACCGAGCGCAATCCTAAAAGTGACAGTCCCAAAGCTATCCTAGCAGACCTAGCCTTTGAAGAATCAGCCTTCCCAAAACATACAGACGATTTTGATGAGGTCAGTCGCTTTTTAGAGGAGCATGCCAGTTTCTCTTTTAACCTAGGTGACTTTGACGCTATCTGGCAAGAATACTTAGAACACTAGCATGATTCATTGGGTTTGGGCTAGTAATTTCTCCACCCCTTTGCTATAATAAAAAGAAATAAAAGGATTAGAGAGGTTCTTTATTTGAAGGAACATTCAATAGACATTCAACTGAGTCATCCAGATGACCTGTTTCATCTTTTTGGTTCCAATGAACGCCATCTTCGTTTGATGGAAGAAGAGCTTGATGTGGTGATTCATGCTCGTACGGAGATTGTCCAGGTTTTGGGAGAAGAGGCTGCCTGTGAGGAAGCCCGTCAGGTTATTCAGGCTTTGATGGTCTTGGTGAATCGTGGGATGACCGTTGGCACGCCAGATGTGGTGACTGCGATTAGCATGGTCAAAAACGATGAAATCGACAAGTTTGTCGCCCTTTATGAAGAAGAAATTATCAAGGACAATACAGGGAAACCTATCCGTGTCAAAACACTGGGTCAAAAACTTTATGTGGACAGTGTCAAACAGCATGATGTGACCTTTGGAATCGGACCTGCAGGGACAGGGAAGACCTTTCTTGCAGTGACCTTGGCAGTGACTGCCCTTAAACGTGGGCAAGTCAAACGGATTATCCTAACACGCCCGGCAGTGGAAGCTGGCGAGAGTCTAGGTTTTCTTCCGGGTGATCTTAAAGAGAAGGTAGATCCTTATCTTCGACCTGTTTATGATGCCTTGTATCAGATTCTGGGAAAAGACCAAACGACTCGTCTCATGGAGCGTGAAATTATCGAGATTGCACCCCTTGCCTATATGCGTGGACGAACCTTGGATGATGCCTTTGTCATTCTCGATGAGGCGCAAAATACGACCATCATGCAGATGAAGATGTTCTTGACTCGTTTAGGTTTTAATTCTAAGATGATTGTCAATGGAGATATCAGTCAGATTGACCTGCCACGTAATGTCAAGTCAGGTTTGATTGATGCTCAAGAGAAACTCAAGAATATCCATCAAATTGACTTTGTTCATTTTTCAGCTAAGGATGTGGTTCGCCATCCAGTTGTCGCTCAGATTATCCGAGCTTATGAACCAGCTCCAATTAAAAATGAAGAGCGGGAAGAAGTTCAAGAAGAAACAGAATAGAAAAAAAGAGCAGTTCAGGTGGAATTGCTCTTTCTTTTATCTGATAATTAGATTTTTTATACTAGTTCATCAATTGGAATATGTTTTTTATCGAGTCCTTGGGCTACTGGAAGACTGGTTAAGTAACCTTGATAAGTGGTAACACCTTGGCGCAAGCCCTCGTCTTCAGCGATTGCTTGTGAGAATCCTTTACCAGCCAAAGCTTCGATATAAGGAAGAGTGACATTGGTTAGGGCAATGGTAGAAGTACGGGCTACTGCACCAGGGATGTTGGCAACGGCATAGTGTAGCACACCGTGTTTTTCATATACAGGCTCATCGTGCGTTGTCACACGGTCAGCTGTCTCGATAACGCCCCCTTGGTCAACGGCAACGTCAACGATGACAGATCCTGGACGCATTTGCTTGACCATCTCATCTGTCACCAATTTTGGTGCTTTGGCACCTGGGATGAGAACCGCTCCGATCACCACATCCGCATCTCTCACACTGGCTTCGATGTTGAGCGAATTGGACATGAGAGTTTGAATTTGGTGACCAAAGACCTCCTCTAAAACAGAGAGACGTTTAGCACTGATATCAAGGATGGTTACTTGAGCACCAAGACCAAGCGCAATTCGAGCAGCATGGGTCCCTACGACACCGCCACCGATGATGGTTACTTTCCCTTTAGGTACACCCGGCACACCACCCAGTAAGACACCAGAACCTCCTGCTTGCTTAGTTAGGAAATGAGCACCGATTTGGACTGCCATACGGCCTGCAACCTCACTCATAGGAACGAGGAGTGGTAACTGACCTTGGGAATCACGAACAGTTTCATAGGCAATCCCTGTTGTTTTTGCTTCCAACATAGCATCTGCTAATTCAGGCGCTGCGGCCATGTGCAAGTAGGTGAAGAGAAGCAGGTCTTCACGTAAGTAACCATATTCAGAAGCTAGTGGTTCTTTTACTTTCACGACCAACTCAGCTGCCCAGGCTTCATCAGCAGTAGCGACAATTTCAGCTCCTTGCTTTTGATAGTCAGCATCAGTAAAGCCAGAACCGAGACCAGCATTTGTTTCGATAAGGACGCGATGACCACGGCCGACTAAGCTGTGGACACCAGCAGGTGTTAGGGCAACGCGGTTTTCATTATTCTTAATTTCTTTTGGAATTCCGATTAACATAGAGAAAAACTCCCTTTCTATTGACGGGTTGTAAATGATTTATCGCATTATCTATAAAATAAGGTGATGATTTTATTCTATATGAAACCGCTTTAAAAAGCAAGGAAAACTTGTTGTAACTTCTTTTTTATGCTAGACTGATAGAAAATACTTTTGAATGGTAGAAACGTATGGAATAAAACTAGCCAGTATCCAATAGTGGAGATATAGCGTTTATTTCTTAGACCTGTAACCTTGGATGATACGGAAGCAATGTTTGAGTATGCATCAGATAAGAAAAATGGGAGATTCTCGTGGACAAAAATCAAATTATAAAGTTAAAGGACGTTGAATTTGTAGGAATTGGTAATTTTGAAGGGGAAACAGTTTTTTTTGATAAGAAAACAGGCAAGATGTTCTTAGGTCATTCTAAAACAAAGTTTAAAGTGTCTCCTGTCGCTTTCTCAGCAGGAGCAACACTTATACTTTATGTGATTGTAAGAGAAATAAGTAAAATTCAGGTGTTCAGTGGTTTTTGGCCCTTGATTTTTGGTTTATTTCTAATGTTCATTGTCTCAAAACTTCTCTACAGACCAGCTTTGAATGAAGAATTAGTGATTAGTCCTTTTGTGCTTTCAAATAGTGATATGATAACTTTTCTTAAAAACGAGAAGAAAAATATAGTTAAGAGCCATCTAATTATATTATTGGCATTTCTTCTTCCAGTGATTTTTTCAATAATTTATTTATGGCTATCTAGTGTTATGTTCTTATTTTTAGCCATTTTATTTTTTATGTTCCCCCTATTGTTATTAAACACGAAACCAATACAAAGATATAAAGTGGTTCATATGTTAGACAAAAAATATTCCACTAAGGAAAAGGATTCATGAAAAAATATGGTTCCGATAGGAACAATTGATAAAAATCCAGTTTATTTTGATAAAAAGGATTCTGGTTTATACATAGTAAGAAAAAAGACTTCTTTTTGGGAAACTGCTGGCAGTAGCTTGATCATGATTCTTTATGTCATAATTGGAAGAGTCAATTCCAAATACTATTTAACCATTCTGGGAAGATATCAATTTCTAATGATTGGCATCCTGATTTCCTTTATAACAGCCTTTGTTGTTTGTTATGCGACCTTCCATCGTGAGAGAGAAGTGGAAAAACTTCAATTAGAGGAAAAAGCAATGAGGGAATTTGTGTTAAAAGAGCGAAAAAATGTCTTCTTTACCTATTTATCTCTTATCATATTCCCACTAATGATACTATTTTTTGCATACCTCTTTATCACATATGGCAATATTTCATGGGGAGTTGTTTCAGTTTTATTTATGACTATATATTTTATGTTCTTTTATAATAAAGTATTCCAAAGAGGAAAAATCATAAATGGACTGTATAAAACTTATAAATGAGAAAGATAATTATGAAAAGTAACACTAAAAATTTCATTGTCCTAGGTATATATCAGGAAAAATCTGTCTATTATAACAATGAAAATCATCAACTTTTATATCCAACAAAGGATAAAACTATTGGAGCAACTGCCATTACTGGTTACAGTTCAATTGCTCTTGTTTTATATATTGTTTTAAGAAGTATAAGTAAAAATGGGGAAGTACCAACAGATTTTCGGCTACTGTCTTTGGTCCTTGCTTATATTATCATTAGTATTGGTAGTAGCTTATTACTTTATTATGTTTTAAATCGTGTCATTGAGTTAGAAGAATTTCAAATTGATTTAAGAAACTATCAAAACTTTTTAAAGCAAGAAAAAAGGAATGTTTTAATATTATATATAACGATGCTCTTTTTTTGATTATAGGAATAGTGACTGCTACAATTTTTATAAGTTCGGGTAACTATATTAGTCTTGTATTAACTTTATCATCATATTTTATCGTATACACTATTTTAAATACCAAATTGATTAAACGAAGCGTGATTTTAAGACAGTTATACAAAGAATTAGAAAATAAAGATATTTCATTGAAAGATTGAGTTCTATACATTTTTTAATTTATCGAAAAATTAGAATAAGCTGATTAAGCTGTGATTTTTAATTAAACGGACTTAGAGTTAGGTCAATTTAGGAGGTTAATGTGAAAGAAAAAACAGTTAGAGAAGTTGAAGAATTAAATAAAGCTTATTTTAAAATCTTAGCGAATACTCGCGCATCTGCAAGTATGATGTTTATTTCGTTTACAGGAGTATTTATATTATCTTTAATTATTTGGTTTTTTTCCTGGTATTTAAAAGAGGTTTTATTAATAAATCCATTAACTTATTGGTTTTTTGATCTTCTCATTTTCTTCTTACTTTATTTAATTGTTGCTTTTTTTATTCCATTAGCAGGAATGTTTGCATATAAAAGACAAATTTTAGCAACTTTTTCTCTGATGATGGTTTATATTGGAATATACTTTTCATTACAAATGATGTTGCTGATAATTCTTGTAACATCAATCTCGACGAAGGAATTTTCGCTTGGATTCCCTAAGTATTCTCCAATTTTTATTCCATTTTTGTTAATTTCTACAGTTTGTGGCTTTATTTATCAATATTTCTGGTTAAAACGCCAGTTAAAAAAAGGTTTCTCTGTAAATAGGACAATGGGGAATTATTTTGCTAAATCTAATGCATATGGTAGAAACTCTCTTTACATCATTTTTGGACTTTCTATGTTGGCTGCCATACTTTCAGGGAAATTGATACTCATTTTTTTCATTCTTATTAGCTTACTTTTTAGTTATGCTTTCCCTCAATTGATCATTGAAGTAGCCTATTTATTATATCTTAAAACTCAAAGCAAGGAATATTGGGAAACAGAGCCGCGAGGAGATGTTAGTTTTAAAAATTTATTGAAGAGATTCAGTCTCAAGAAAGCTAAAATTCGTATTCCTATTGAAATATTGTCATTTGTAATTTTTGTTCAAATCCTTTATAAATTTGGATATACGGATCAGGTAATCAGACATACACGTTGGATGCTTTGGCTTATCAGAATATTTATAATCTCAATAGGATTGGATATTTTGGGAAGTTTTATTTTTTATGTTATAAAAAAAGTAAATACTAGATTCAAAAGAGGAAAGAAAAAACAGTG
>CAURES010000033.1:0-15981 GCA_963523725.1 uncultured Streptococcus sp. | reverse complement strand
TTCACTCACCCAACCTTGGCTGAGAACTTGAATGACTTGTTTGCGATTTAAGTTGCAATCCCATCTTAACTGACAGCCCTCTTTGGGCTGTTTTTGTTTCTGCGAAATCTCAAATCTGTCTTTTCCCTCTTTTGTGATATAGTAGCCAAACTTTATTTAGCAGTCCTAATTATATATTGAGTTTCAGGTCACTCTTTCAAATATCAGCAATACATATGACTTTGAATAACTCGCTTCAACTCATCGTTTTATGAGTAATTTAAAAAGATATTTTGCAATGATTGTTTCGTGCCTAATTAGGTAAATTAGGCACTCTTCGCGCGGGTCGTATGTATATTTTCATCGAAAGAATACTTCAAATTTCTTCGTTCTTGATAATATGAGCAATACTCCGCAAAATGTTTAAACTTTATCATTGTAAAAAATATCGAAAGAAATCCCATATTACATTAGTATATATTTGGTATGGGATGAAATTGACTTTCGAAAATATTAACTATATAATGTCTGTAAACAAGAAACAATGAGGTAACGATATGAATAAAACAGAATTACTATTACAAAGACTAGATGATATTGGTCAGTCTCTAAAAGATTCTAGACAAGCACTAGCTTTGCTGGCACTTGGTTCTTGCGGATCAGAAAGAGAACGATTGGATCAGTACTCCGATTTGGATTTCTTTGTTATTGTAAAAGATGGCTACAAGCAGGCCTATATCCAGGATCTAACTTGGTTAAGTAATCTAGAACCAATTGCATTTCACTACCAAAATACAGTGGACGGACATAAAGTTCTATTTGAAGATGATGTTTTTTGTGAATTTGCTATCTTTGAAGCTCACGAACTAGTAAACATTCCTTTCGCTGAAGGCAAAATTATCTGGAAGGAGGTCGGTTTTGATGGAACAATCTGCCAGCCACAAAGATTGCCATCAAAAGAAAATAGAGATCGTGAATGGCTGTTGGGAGAAATTTTATGCAACCTATATATAGGACTAGGTCGCTATCAACGAGGGGAAAAATTGGCTGCTTATGATTTCATCCAAAACAGATCTGTCAAGCTCTGGACTGAACTAATCAATTTGGAAAAAACTTCTAAATCTAATTTTATAGATATTTTTAACAGCAACAGACGATTTGAAAAAGGTTATCCAAATGAAGCCAAACAATTACCCTACTTTTTGCAAGGTTACGAACGAATTTCTGAATCTGCTCAGGCACTCCTAGAATATCTTGATAAACACTATCCTCTTAACGCATTTATAAAAGAAAAAATTCGTAATTTATTATAAAAGAGACTTTCCAAAAAATAATCTAAATCCCAAAAGTTAGGTATCTTTGTCAACTATAATGGATTAATGAAATTTTAAAACCTGCAGAAGGTAATTGATGTCCTCTCCTTTCTTATGTTCAGAGCAAGAAAGATTTATTTCTTAAAGTTGCCAAAGTTATCAAATTCAAAGATATTGTATTTGATTGGTTTAATCAGAACCTAAAAAGCACCTCTAAGGTTACTTCTTTAGTTGATCTTAGAGGTTACTTTAGTTATTGGACTGCTGGGCGCAGTATGATATAATAGAAACATGAAATTAAAAACTACTTTGGGCCTTCTTGCTGGGCGTTCTTCCCACCTCATTTTAAGTCGTCTTGGCCGTGGAAGTACGCTTCCAGGAAAAGTCGCCCTTCAATTTGATAAAGATATTTTACAAAACTTAGCTAAGAACTACGAGATTGTCGTGGTCACTGGAACCAACGGAAAAACCCTAACAACTGCTCTCACTGTCGGCATTTTAAAAGAGGTTTATGGTCAGGTTCTGACTAACCCAAGCGGTGCCAATATGATTACAGGGATTGCAACAACCTTCTTAACAGCCAAATCTTCTAAAGCTGGGAAAAATATTGCCGTTCTAGAAATCGATGAGGCCAGTCTATCTCGTATCTGTGACTATATCCAGCCAAGCCTTTTTGTCATCACCAATATCTTCCGTGACCAGATGGACCGCTATGGTGAAATTTACACAACTTACAAGATGATTTTGGATGCTATTCGTAAGGTGCCTACTGCCACTGTTCTCCTTAATGGAGACAGTCCACTTTTTTACAAGCCAGCTATTCCAAATCCTGTAGAGTATTTTGGTTTTGACTTGGAGAAAGGGCCAGCCCAGCTGGCTCACTACAATACAGAAGGGATTCTCTGTCCTGACTGCCAAGGCATCCTCAAATATGAGCATAATACCTATGCAAACTTGGGTGCCTATATCTGTGAAGGCTGCGGATGTAAACGTCCTGATCTCGACTATCGTTTGACAAAACTGGTTGAGTTGACCAACAATCGCTCTCGCTTTGTCATAGACGGCCAAGAGTACGGTATTCAAATCGGTGGACTCTACAATATCTACAACGCCCTAGCTGCGGTTGCCATCGCCCGTTTCCTTGGTGCAGATTCACAACTAATCAAGCAAGGATTTGATAAGAGCCGTGCTGTCTTTGGACGCCAAGAAACCTTCCATATCGGTGACAAGGAATGTACCCTCGTCTTGATTAAAAATCCAGTCGGTGCAACTCAAGCTATCGAAATGATTAAACTAGCACCTTATCCATTTAGCCTATCTGTCCTCCTTAACGCTAACTATGCAGACGGAATTGATACAAGCTGGATCTGGGATGCTGATTTTGAACAAATCACTGAGGTGGACATCCCTGAAATCAACGCTGGCGGTGTTCGCCATTCTGAAATTGCACGTCGTCTACGAGTAACAGGCTATCCAGCTGAGAAAATCACTGAAACAAGTAGTCTGGAACAAGTTCTTAAGACCATTGAGAACCAAGACTGCAAGCATGCTTATATTCTGGCTACCTATACTGCTATGCTTGAATTCCGCGAACTGCTGGCTAGTCGTCAGATTGTTAGAAAGGAGATGAACTAATGGTTTATACTTCACTTTCCTCAAAAGCTGGCAATTACCCCTATCAGCTCAACATTGCCCACCTCTATGGAAACCTCATGAATACCTACGGGGACAATGGAAACATCCTCATGCTCAAGTATGTGGCTGAAAAACTGGGAGCCCATGTGACGATTGACATCGTTTCACTTCATGATGATTTTGATGAAAATTACTACGACATTGTCTTTTTCGGTGGCGGTCAAGACTTTGAACAAAGTATTATTGCAGACGACCTACCTTCTAAAAAAGAGAGCATTGACAACTACATCCAAAACGACGGTGTGGTTCTCGCTATCTGTGGTGGTTTCCAACTATTGGGTCAATATTATGTTGAAGCTTCAGGGAGACGTATCGAAGGTCTAGGTGTCATGGGCCACTACACGCTCAACCAGACCAATAACCGTTTTATCGGGGACATCAAGATTCACAATGAAGATTTCAATGAAACCTATTATGGATTTGAAAATCACCAGGGCCGTACCTTCCTCTCTGATGACCAAAAACCACTGGGACAGGTTGTCTATGGAAATGGAAATAACGAAGAAAAAGTCGGCGAAGGGGTTCATTATAAGAATGTCTTTGGTTCCTACTTCCACGGACCTATCCTCTCTCGTAATGCCAATCTAGCTTATCGCCTAGTCACTACTGCCCTCAAGAAGAAATATGGTCAGGATATCCAACTCCCTGCCTACGAGGATATTCTCAGCCAAGAAATCGCTGAAGAATATAGCGACGTCAAAAGCAAGGCTGACTTTTCTTAAACTAAGGAAAACTAGATTAAAGAACTCCGCTATCTTGTCGGAGTTCTTTTTGTCTTTTCTTTTACCCTTCTCCCTTGCATTTTCTCTCTTTTTTTGCCAAAATAGAGGGGTAGAAAGAAGGTAGCATATGTCTAAATTACAACAAATCGTAACATATCTTGAATCAGAAAAACTAGACGTCGCTGTCGTATCTGACCCCGTCACAATCAATTACCTCACTGGCTTTTACAGTGATCCCCATGAACGCCAAATGTTCCTTTTTGTCCTAGCGGATCAAGAACCCCTCCTCTTTGTCCCAGCCCTTGAAGTTGAGCGTGCTACTAGCACTGTTTCCTTCCCAGTTGTGGGCTATGTGGATTCTGAAAATCCATGGCAAAAAATGAAACATGCTCTTCCACAACTTGACTTCAAACGTGTCGCTGTTGAGTTTGACAATCTCATCTTGACCAAATATCATGGCTTGAAAATAGTCTTTGAAACTGCTGAGTTTGAAAACCTCACTCCTCGTATCCAACGTATGCGCCTCATCAAATCAGCTGACGAAGTGCAAAAAATGATGGTTGCAGGTCTCTATGCGGACAAGGCTGTTAAGGTTGGTTTTGATAATATTTCTCTTGATAAGACAGAGACAGATATTATCGCTCAAATTGACTTTGCTATGAAACGTGAAGGTTATGAAATGAGCTTTGATACCATGGTCTTGACTGGTGATAATGCTGCAAATCCGCACGGTATTCCAGCAGCTAATAAGGTCGAAAATAACGCCCTTCTCCTCTTTGACCTAGGGGTTCTCGTCAACGGCTATGCGTCAGATATGACTCGTACAGTCGCTGTCGGCAAACCTGACCAATTCAAGAAAGACATTTACAACTTGACTCTTGAAGCTCAACAAGCTGCTCTTGACTTTATCAAACCAGGTGTGACTGCCCATGAAGTGGACCGCGCTGCCCGTGAGGTCATCGAAAAAGCTGGTTACGGCGAGTACTTCAACCACCGTCTTGGTCACGGTATCGGTATGGATGTCCACGAATTCCCATCTATCATGGAAGGAAACGACATGGTCATCGAAGAAGGCATGTGCTTCTCTGTTGAACCAGGTATCTATATCCCTGGTAAAGTCGGTGTCCGTATCGAAGACTGCGGTGTTGTTACCAAGGATGGCTTTGACCTCTTTACAAGCACCAGCAAAGACTTGCTTTATTTTGATTAATATTCTTCGAAAATCTTCCCACAATAAAACGCATAATATCAAGGTTCAACACCTGATACTATGCGTTTTTCTAATTTTTAAGACTTTTGACTCAGCCTCTTTACTTAATCTTCTTGATACTTTGACTAAGAATAAATCCTACAATCATCCCTACCATATTTTGCATGAAATTTGGCAGAATTTCTGGTAGGGCTGCTGCCCAGCCATTCATCAATGTAGAACCCAAGGCGTAGCCCCCTACCATGGCAATCGTTGCTAAGATAAGGCCTAACCACTGAGTTTTTCCTTTAAATCCTGCGAAAAATCCCTGCAAGCCATGGTTGACCAAGCTAAAGAACATCCACTGAGGATAGCCTGATAAGAGGTCAATCAAGAAACCTGCTAGTCCTCCTACTACAGCCCCTTCACGACTACCAAAGTAAAAGGCCGCGAAGAAGACACCCGCATCTAAGAGAGTTAGAATGCCTGTCGGTGTTGGAATTTTTAAGAAATAACCTAGAACCACAGAGAGGGCGGTTAATAGGGATACAAGGGCGATTTTAGTTGTTTTGGTTTGCTTCATATTGTCTTACTCCATACTGATCTGCTTGTGCAATGGCACGATAAACGAAAGCCTTAGAGCTTTCTACTGCTGGTAAAAGTTCATCACCTTTAACCAAGTGACTGGCAATGCTAGAGGCAAAGGTACAACCTGCACCAGCATTTTGCCCTTGGATGACAGGATTTTCTAGGACTGTAAAGGTTTGTCCATCATAAAAGACATCTACAGCCTTGTCCTGACTAAGGCGATTGCCTCCCTTGATAATGACTGCTGGCGCGCCTAAGTCATGTAATTTCTGAGCTGCAGTTTTCATATCTTCCAAGGTTTTAATTTCCTGACCTGCCAATAATTCTGCTTCAGGAAGATTAGGCGTAATCACACTGACATGAGGGAAAAAGCGAATCAACTCTTGGCAGAGTTCACTAACTGCTACGTCGTGCGTTTCCTTGCAGACCAAGACAGGATCCAGAACCACAGGCACTCCTGGGCGTTGCTTGATAAAGTCCAATGCCTTCTCAGCCACACTGACAGTTGGTAGAAGACCAATCTTAATCCCTGCAAATTCCACATCACGCAAGCTATCTAATTCATGTTGAAAAATGGTATCGTCAGTTGGAAAGACTTCAAAGCCCTTTTCTGTCAAGGCTGTCAAACAAGTCACTGCTACAAAGCCATGCAAGCCGTTCAAGGTATAGGTAGCCAAATCAGCGGACAATCCACCACCACTAAAAATATCATTTCCTGAAAGTGCTAAAATACGATTATTCTTCATAACGAATCTCCTTTAAATACAAACCATTTGGTGCTGCAGTGGGACCTGCAAGTTGCCTGTCCTTTTTCTCCAAGATCAGGTCAATCTGCTCCACTGGCATACGATTATTTCCGATTTTGAGCAGTGTCCCCACCATATTACGAATCTGCTTATACAAGAAACCATTTCCTGAAAAGGTAAAGGTCAAAAACTGACCTGTCTCATCAACTGCTAAACTAGCTTCTGTGATGGTGCGAACCTTATCCTCTACACTAGTCCCAGAGGCTGTAAAACCGGTAAAATCATGGGTTCCCTCTAACTTTTTGATTGCCATCTGCATGCGTTCCACATCGAGTGGATAGGGAAAGTGAGTGGCATAGTGACGGCGCATAGGATTCTTGGGACGGCCCCTATCCACGATAAACTCATAGGTCTTACTGTGCTTAGCATAACGGCAATGAAAATCATCCGCCACAAGCTCAATCGAAATCACATCAATATCTTCAGGAGACTGGGTGTCCAAAGCAAAACGGAGCTTCTCCTCATCCATCTGATAAGGTAGGTCAAAATGAATAACCTGTCCCAGGGCATGAACCCCACTATCTGTCCTACCAGCACCGTGAACAGTAATGGCTTGCCCTTTATTGAGTCTCGTCAAGGTTTTTTCAATTTCTTCCTGAACACTACGCGCATGGGGCTGGCGCTGAAAACCAGCAAAGGCGTAACCATCATAGGAAATAGTTGCTTTATATCTTGTCATAACTTCTATTTTATCAAGAAAATAATCTCGTAACAAGCTAGAAAATTTACAACTGTCTGGGTACAAATTCAAAAAGAAAAACTTAGGAATCAATCCTAAGCTCTCTTTTGAAGTAGGTACATGACAAAGATAGAGGTTACAATCAACCATGAGCCTAAAATGGCAAAGACCAACATCCCATTGTGAGTTAGTAAACCAATTGCACCTAGAACAAATGGGGTCGTAAAGGCTCCGAAACTACAGCCTAAAACTGCAAATGAAGTTGCTTGATTGAGGAGTTTAGCTGGAATTCGTTCAGAGACAAGTTGAAAGACCGTCGTCAAGGCTACACTGTAGGCAAAACCAGCCAGAATACTTCCTGCCACTACCACCCACAAGGATGGAGACAAGGCAATCACAATTTGCCCTAAGCCAAAGGTAATACCAGACCAGAGGAGCAGTTTCTCTTTAAAGATAGAAATCAAGAAAGAGAAACTCACACCAGCCACAATCCCGATCAACTGCATGACACTAAGAACAAAACTAGATAACTGGGCATCTCCCAGTCCTCTTTCCACCATCAAGCTTGGAATACGAATAGTAATAGCCGTATTGGTACAAACTACAACCGCCGCTTCAATAGCTAAGATAAAAATCAAGCCCTTCATTTCCCGAGTTAAGCGACTTGCTTCCTTCGTTTTTTTCTTTACTTCTTTCTTTTCTTTTCCATAAGGTACAAAGAGTAGATAAAGGGTCAGTACCAAAAATCCAGCACTATAGGCTAGGAAGGTAGCTGTCCAACCGAAGGCCAACAATTGACCGACTGCCAAGGTGATGAGAGAAGCCCCAACAACCTCTGCAGAACCGCGTAGCCCTAACATCTGAATTCGCGTTTTTCCTTGATAGCGTTCACTGATAATGGAAATGGCCTTGGCATTGATCATCCCAACACCCAAACCAAAAAGAATCCGTGTTCCAAAGACAAAGGGATAGGCTTGATACCAAAAGGGTGCTGTTCCACTCAGTGATAAAATCAGCAATCCCAAACTAATCTGTAAGCGCTCAGGAAATATTTTTTCTAAGAAACCATTTAGTAGTAACATAATCATGATTCCAAAGGATGGCAAGCTCGCCAAGAGCTCAATTTGTTCCTTAGGATAGCCTTGATAATAGTCAAACATGGCTGGCAGGGCACTCGAGATGGAAAAGGAGGTAATCAAAACGAGGGAGAGAGCCAAAATACTGGCCCGTTCTAAAAATTGTTTCATGAAATCTCTTTCTATATTTCTCTTAATCTTCTGTCTCTTTTGATAGTTATCAAACAAGCAAGAAAAGAAGAAGCCTCTTTGGTGTATAGACTCCTTCTTAAACTCGAAAATGAATCCCTTGTGTCTTATACTCAATGAAAATCAAAGAGCAAACTAGGAAGCTAGCCGCAGGCTGTACTTGAGTACGGCAAGGCGAAACTGACGTGGTTTGAATTTGATTTTCGAAGAGTATTAGGATGACTTTCTCTTGATTTGCTTGATAAAGTAGAAGATAAATCCTGCCACCATATAGGCAACAAAGATAATCAGACACCACTTGAACACGACATCCCAACCCTTGTTCACATTCAAAAAGAAGTAAGGGAAGGGACTGACCTTAGAATTAGGAACATCAAGTTTCAGTACCAAGCCATTAAAAAGAGCAAAAATCATATACAGCAAGGGTAAAATCGTCCACACAACTGGATCCCAGATTTTGTATTGACTCTGTTTGTCAAAAAAGAGGGTATCCGCTAAAAACCAAAGGGGAACGATATAGTGGCAAAGGAAATTTTCCAGAGTATAGAAATTAGTCGCAATAGGCGCTAGGAGGAAATGGTAAATCACACAGGTAATCATGATACTCATGGTGACCCCACCTTTTAAGCGCAAGAGACTTGGCCTTTGCCAGTTTTCACCTAAACGGCTCATAACCTTTAAGAGATAGAGCGTAAAAATCGCGACTAACAGATTTGACAGAACCGTATAATAGAGCAACATCCCAAATCCACCATGCTTGGCGATTTCAAGATAAACTCCCGTAAAAGCCGCTAGAAACAAGAAGATACGGCTATAAAATACAAGTTTGTAGTGCTTTGACATGCTTAAATTTTCTTCACAAACTCTGATTTGAGTTTCATGGCACCAAAGCCATCAATCTTACAGTCGATATTGTGGTCGCCTTCTACGATGCGGATATTTTTCACGCGCGTCCCTTGTTTCAAATCTTTTGGCGCACCTTTTACTTTCAAGTCCTTGATGAGAGTTACTGTATCACCGTCAGCCAATTTATTTCCGTTGGCATCGATAGCAACAAGGCCCTCTTCTACATCTGCAACTTCAGCAGGATTCCACTCATAAGCACACTCTGGGCAAACCAGTAGGGCACCGTCTTCGTAGACATACTCTGAGTTACATTTTGGGCAATTTGGTAGGTTGTTCATGGTTTCTCCTTATCATCATTCACTATTCTTTGAAAATCAAAATTTCTCGAACAGCAACTATTATACCTTAAAATCAGCATTTTGACAAATTTAGAAAAAAACCGATATCAATCTATCGGCTTCTCTACATTTACATTCTTTTTTCAGCTTCTGCTTTGATTTTTTCAACTACTTCTTGAATGTTCAAGCCAGTTGTATCAAGGTAGACAGCGTCCTCTGCTTGTTTGAGAGGTGAAGTCTCACGATGACTATCCTTGTAGTCACGCGCAGCAATTTCCTCTTTTAGGGTTTCAAGGTCTGTTTCAATTCCCTTGGCAATATTTTCCTTGTAACGGCGCTCTGCTCTCTCATCGACTGAAGCCACTAGGAAAATTTTTAATTCTGCTTGTGGCAATACAACCGTTCCAATATCGCGACCATCCATGACAATACCACCTTGCTGGGCGATTTCTTGTTGGAGAGAAACTAGTTTCTCACGTACTTCAGGAATTGCCGCAATGGCAGAAACATGATTGGTCACTTCATTTTCACGGATAGGATGGGTAATATCCACATCTCCTACAAAGACAAGCTGTTCTCCAGTTTCTGAGCGCCCAAAACTGATTGGATGCTGGTCCAACAAGGCTAAAAGTGCTTCGACTTGTTCAACTCCTAATTGGTTCTTAAGAGCCATATAAGTCGCAGCACGATACATAGCACCTGTATCTAGGTAGGTGTATCCAAAGTCTTTAGCAATAATCTTTGCGACCGTACTCTTACCACTTGAAGCAGGGCCGTCAATAGCAATTTGAATTGTTTTCATATCAACTCCTATTTGATTTTAACAACATCACCTGGATTAGCAAACCAAGATCCTGTAGCCATGTGCCCAGGATTCAAAGCCTCTAACTGCGCAATCGAAATCCCAGCGCGAGCGGCAATGGCTGCTTCTCCTTCTCCAGCTAAGACTTTTGTCGTCCCTTCTGGATCAGTTGGATGTTCTGAACTACTAGATGACTCTTCTACCTTTTCCTCCGAACTAGAAGATGCCTGCTCTGAACTACTAGAAGATGAAATCTGTACTACATTTGCATCAGAATCGTGAAAATCTTTCAAGGCTGCCGTGCGATTACTCCCACCTGATGAAAGATAGATGAGAACAATAATCATCACGACTACAATCACAAAGAAAATACTTGCTAAAATAGTCAAGATACGATTAGCCAGCACTCCTCCACCTTGTTATCTCTTACGACGTTCTGATCTTGTTTCTTCTTGATTCTCATAAATATCTTCTTGCCACGGTTCTTTTGCCATACCTTACTCCTTGTTTTTTTTTACTTTTCTTATTACAATATAAATATGAAAATCACACTTATACCTGAACGATGTATCGCCTGTGGGCTTTGCCAAACTTATTCTGATTTATTTGATTACCACGATAATGGAATCGTGCGTTTTTACGATGACCCTGACCAACTGGAAAAAGAAATTTCTCCTAGTCAGGATGTCTTAGAGGCTGTTAAAAATTGCCCAACTCGCGCCCTGATTGGAAACCAGGAAGCCTAAATCAATGGCGATAATCCACTCCCTCTAGTTTAGCACATTTCCATGTAAAATTATAGTCTTTTCACTTTATTTTTTTCTGTAAAATCAGGAAGGTCGCTTTTTTCTTTGATAAGATAAAGTGGTCTTTTTTTAGTCTCTAGATAAATCTTACTGATGTACTTGCCCAGAATCCCAATTGTCAAGAGTTGGATTCCCCCAAGAAAGAGAATAACAGCCATCAGAGAGGTCCAACCTGATGTCGGATTGCCCAAAATGAGGGTCCGAACCACAACAAAAAAGGTCATAAGCAAAGAAATAAAACAAGATAGGAGACCTGCCGCAAAGGCTATAATCAAGGGAAAATCTGAAAAGTTAACAATCCCTTCAATGGAGTAGAAAAAGAGTTGCCTAAAACTCCAACTGGTCTTGCCAGCCTTCCTTTCGACATTAGGATAGTCCAGATAGTGGGTTTTAAAACCGACCCAGGCAAAGAGTCCCTTTGAAAAACGATTGAACTCGGTCAAGCTTAAAATAGCGTCGACTACAGACCGTCTCATCATGCGAAAATCACGGACACCTGAGGGCAAGGCTACTGGGCTAATTTTTTGCATAAAGCGGTAAAAGAGATCAGCACAGAAACTGCGAAAGAAGGGTTCTCCCTCCCGACTGGTTCTCCGTGTTCCAACACAGTCCAAATCTGCATTTTGTTCTAGTAAGTTTTTCATCTCAAGCAACATACTAGGAGGATCCTGGAGGTCTGCATCCATTACCACCACCAAATCGCCTGTCGCATATTGCAAGCCTGCATAGAGAGCTGCTTCTTTGCCAAAATTTCGCGAAAAAGAAATATAATGAACTGCTGGATTTTGCTCCCGATAGGCCTTTAAAAGTTCCAAGGTCCTATCGCTCGATCCATCATCGACAAAGACATACTCGATTTCTGCTTCCAAGTCAGGAATTAAGGCTTCCAGAGCCTGATAAAAAAGAGGAAGTACTTCCTCTTCGTTTAAACAGGGGACAATGATTGACATCACCATCTTAGTCTTCAAATCCATTTGGATGCTTGCTTTGCCAACGCCATGCGTCTTCACACATTTGGGTGATGTCGAGTTCTGCTTCCCAGCCGAGTTCTGCTTTGGCTTTTGCAGGATCTGAGTAGCAGGCTGCAATATCCCCTGGGCGACGGTCTACAATGCGGTAAGGAATTGGACGTCCCACTGCTTTTTCCATGTTTTGGATAATTTCAAGAACTGAGTAGCCTTTACCTGTTCCAAGGTTATAAACGTTTAGACCTGAACCTTTTTGGATTTTTTTCAGAGCTGCAACGTGACCTTTAGCCAAATCGACAACGTGGATATAGTCACGAACACCTGTCCCATCTTCTGTATCGTAATCGTCTCCAAACACTTGCACTTGCTCTAATTTTCCAACGGCTACTTGAGTCACATATGGCAAGAGATTGTTTGGAATACCGTTTGGATTTTCTCCCAAATCTCCACTCTCATGGGCTCCGATTGGGTTAAAGTAACGAAGCAAGACCACATTCCATTCTGAGTCTGCCTTGTAGATATCGGTCAAAATTTCCTCAAGCATAAGCTTAGTACGGCCATATGGGTTGGTCACTGAAAGTGGGAAATCTTCCAAGATTGGCACTGTATGAGGATCTCCGTAAACTGTCGCAGAAGAACTGAAGATGATGTTTTTACAGTTGTTTTCTTCCATAACTTTCAAAAGGCTAACAGTCCCTGCTATATTATTGTCATAGTAGGCAAGAGGAATACGAGTAGATTCTCCGACAGCCTTCAAGCCAGCAAAGTGAATGACCCCTGTTGGTTCTTCTTGTTTGAAAATGTCTCTGAGGGTATCTGTATCACGGATATCTGCCTCATAAAAAGGCACTTCAACTCCTGTAATTCTCTCAACAACTTCTAAACTTTTTCTGTTACTATTCACAAGGTTATCCACCACAACAACCTGATGACCTGCTTGGATTAACTCAATAACAGTGTGGGTTCCGATAAAACCTGCTCCACCCGTTACCAAAATCTTTTCTTGCATCTGTTTTCCTCGATTCTCGGATTATTTTTTCTTATTTTACCATTTTTGATAGGGAATGTCATTTGCCATCCTAGAAGCTAAGCTAAAATTCCAGTAAAATGCTTATACTCTTCGAAAATCTCTTCAAACCACGTCAACGTCGCCTTGCCGTGGGTATGGTTACTGACTTCGTCAGTTCTACCCACAACTTCAAAACAGTGTTTTGAGCAGCCTTCGGCTAGCTTCCTAGTTTGTTCTTTGATTTTCATTGAGTATTATTCGCTTTTTACTCGTTTGACATAGTTTTCAATTGGATAGTTTTCAGGGTCCAAGGTCATCTCCTTGCCTTGAACCAGTTGTGCTAGATGGTAGCCAATGATAGGACCAGTTGTGAGGCCTGAAGAACCCAGTCCACTGGTCGCATAGACACCTGACAATTTTGGAACCTGCCCAAAGAAAGGAGAAAAATCACTGGTATAGGCACGGATTCCCACTCGCTCCGCCCTTGAAGTCGCTTTAGCTAAAACTGGGTAATGAGGCAAGGCTGCCTCTTCCATTTGTTGGAGTAAGGTTTCATCTACCGTTAAATCAAATCCCATATCATTTTCATGAGTAGCACCCAAGGATAATTTTCCACCTGCAAAAGGAATCAAATCCCACTCCCCTTCTGGCATAACCACAGGGTAATCTTCCATGTCTTGGGCCAGCTGATAATCTCGGAGTTGTCCTTTTTGAGGACGGACATCCACAGCATAACCCAAGGGTTCTAACATATCCCCCAACCAAGCTCCCGTCGCCAAAATAACCTGTTCAAACACCTCTTCGTCAATCTGGTAACCTGATGCTAAAGGTGTCAGAGTCACTTTTTCTTTGACCAGCTTGACGTGACTGGCTTCCAGCAAACGAGTCACTAAGAGTTTACCATCTACTCTCGCTCCACCAGAAGCATAGAGCAAGCGATCAAATCCCTGCAAGCCAGGGAATAATTCATTAGCTGATGCTTGGTCCAGAATGGCTAATTGCCCTATCAAAGGAGATTCTTCTCTACGCTGGAGGGCTAGTTGATAGAGTTCTTCCAACTTAGTTTCATCCTTTTTCAGGAGAAAGACTCCCGAACGCTGGTAAAAGTCGATTTCTTGTCCTGACTTCTCTAAATCAGCTAATAAATCCACATAAAAATCAGCCCCCAAGCGCGCCATTTTGTACCAGGCCTTATTGCGGCGTTTGGAAAACCAAGGGCTGATAATTCCTGCTGCGGCCTTGGTAGCCTGACCTTGTCCATGGTCAAAAACGGTCACCTCTAGGTCACTTTCTTTAGAGAGGTAGTAGGCAACTGTTGCACCTACAATCCCTGCTCCGATAATGGCAACTTTTTTCATTGTTTTCACTTTCTAACTAGATATGGTGGAAAGGATTGGTCGATGCTTGACTAGGTACAATATCGATTGTCCAGCCTTTTTCCTCTTTCCATTGATTAAGAAGCGCTGCAATTTTTTCCACAAAAAGCACTTCAATATAGTGACCTGGGTCCAAGGCTAGCAAGCCATCAGACAACATATCCTGGGCAGTGTGGTAGTAAATATCACCAGTGATATAGACATCCGCTCCTTTAGCTAAAGCATCCTTATAGAAAGACTGCCCGCTTCCACCACAGATGGCCACTCTTGAGATAGGCTTCTGCAAATCACTCTCTTGATAATGCACCAATCGAAGACTATCTAAACCAAAGACTTGCTTGACATTCTGGGCCAATTCCCCAAAAGTCTGAGGCTGAACATTCCCAATACGTCCAATTCCACGTTCAGGACCCGTCTCCTGAAGATAAGTTGTCTCCTCGATTCCTAGCATCTGGCAAAACCAATCATTGAGACCATTTTCAACGATGTCAATATTGGTATGGCTGACATAAACTGCAATATCATACTTGATGAGATCAATGTAAATCTGATTTTGTGGACAGTTGGCTACCAAATCCTTGATGGGACGGAAAATCGGCGCGTGCTTGACGATAATCAAATTCACACCCTTTCCAATAGCTTCAGCCACCGTTTCTTCACGAATATCCAGAGCAACCATGACTCTTTGGATATCCTTGTCCAAAGTGCCAATTTGCAGGCCACGACTGTCTCCCTCCATGGAAAATTCCTGAGGGCAAAAGGCTTCATACACATTAATTACTTCACTTGCTAGCATGGAGAACCTCCTTGATGGCTTGAATTTTATCTACTAGAACTTGACGTTCCTCCAGATTTTTTTCTGGAATTTGTCCGAGGGCAAACTCTAGTTTAACAGCTTCTTTTTGCCATTTTTGGACAAAGACTGGACTGATCTCTTTGGACAAGAAAGGTCCAAAGCGGACATCACTGGCTGATAACTTCATTTGTCCTGCTTCCACCACCAAAATCTCATAAAACTTGCCAGCTTCTTCTAAGATGTTTTCAGCTACAATCTGAAATCCGTTCTCTTGTAGCCAGATACGCAAGTCGTCTTCACGATTATTAGGCTGGAGAATCAAACGCTCTACATTAGCTAGCTTGTCCAAGCCTTCTTCTAAAATCCTAGCAATCAAACGACCACCCATACCAGCAATGGTAATGACAGACACTTGGTCAGGCTCTTCAAAAGCTGCCAAGCCATTGGCTAAACGAACCTGGATTTTCTCCTTTAGGCCGTGAGCCTCAACATTTTTGACCGCAGACTGATAGGGGCCTTCCACCACCTCACCTGCAATGGCACTTTTGATTTGTCCTCTTTCGACCAACTCGATAGGCAGATAAGCATGGTCACTTCCCACATCTAGCAAAATTGCTCCCTGTGGCACAAAGGAAGCCACCAATTCTAATCTCTTTGAAATCATTCTCTCTCTCTTTCCAAAACTCTATTAACTCTTATTATACCACATTTCAGCTGGCAATCTTGTACCTAAAAAGACCGCAATCCACAGGAGTCCACTGAAAAAATAGGTCTCTTACTTTTAATGAAATGAAAACCGAGGAA